>NZ_JBIAUE010000026.1:0-102421 GCF_042892615.1 Streptomyces sp. NPDC001750
ACCGCATACGCACCGAAGGCATCGAGAAGAACACCCACGACAACCCCTTCGGAGCCGTCCTCTCCTTCCGCGGCACCGTCACCGACACCACCGTCCGCCACGCGCTCTCCGGCACGGTCGTCGAACTCACCGACACCTTCCCGGTCCCCGACGCCAAGGCGTTCGAGGTCGGCCAGTGGTGGGCGGTCCAGGTCGCCCCGGTCGCGGGCGGCGGCCGTGACGAGCGCGAGCTGCAGAAGCTCGTGGAGATCACCGAGATCGTCGACGCGACGCACATCCGGATCGGCTACCTCAACGGCTGGGAGCTGGCGAAGGGCCGCGAACTCACCTGGACCCGGGTCGAGCCCGTGCGGAACGCACACGTCCGCAACATGGTCTTCGAGGGCGCCGGTTCCGACGAGTACACCGGTTCCCACCCCGTCAGCTTCGAGTACGCCGTCGGCTGCGACGTCTCCGGGATCCACGCCACCGGTACCTTCTGGCCGGTGATCATGCGGCGCTGGTGCACCCGGTTCCGTACCGAGAACTGCTCGCTGAAGAACCCGCCCACCGTCGAGTACGGCGGCGCGGGCTACCTCACCCAGCAGATCTACTGCCTCTACGGGCACGTCGCCGACTGCACGACCAGCAACGTGCGCCACCTCAACGACCTCACCGCGTCCGCGTACTGCGCGGTCGTCAACTGCCACGGCGACGGCGACGACGCGGGCGGCAACCCCTTCACCACCCACGGGCAGTACGAGCACGACCTGCTCTTCGACGGCAACTCGGGCCTGATGGACATCGCCAACTCCGGGGCGCAGTGGGGGATCTCCGCCAAGCGGATCACGGTGCGCCGGCACGTCTGCTCCTGGTTCACCGCCAACACCAAGATCACCGACCTGACCCTCGAGGACGTCACCGTGATCGCCCGCCCCACCTTCGATCAGGCGGGCACCCTCACCGTCAACGCCGACGGCGCGCAGGTCCGCGGCTGCACCGCCAGAACCTTCGCCGTCGCCCAGCGCTCCGCCCGCTCCACCCGGCCCACCACCGTCAGCGACTGCTCCTTCGAGCCGCCCGCGGGCGCCGTCCTCGTCCAGACCCCGGTCACCGCGCCCGTCCACTTCGTGCGCTGCGTCTTCAAGGGGGTCGACGGCGCGATCCTGCGCGGTGCCGGTCCCGTCCACTTCACCGACTGCATCGTCACCGGGGCCGAGGACGCAGCCCCGCTCTCGGTCGGCTCCGCCGCGCTGCACATCGACGGCGGCCGGTACGAGAACACCGGCTTCGAGCTCAGCGCCGTGCGCGACCAGCGGATCGGCGTCACCGGCGGCGCCCGGTTCACCGGAACCAACAAGGCGCGGGCACTGCTCGGCCGGGCGTCCGGACCGGGCACGGTGACCTGGGACCTCAACGGGTTCGCCGGCGCCGTCTCCCGAGCCGGCACCGCCCATGTGCGCATCGCCGACGGCGCCAACCACTACGCGGCGACCGGCGGCCGCTTCACCGGCGGCACCCTCCACCTCGCCCCGGAGGCCCTGCTCTCCGCCCTGCACACCGCCTGCGTGGAGGACGGCACGAAACGCACCGCGATGCCCGAGAACGGTGCCGCGACGCGCACGGACGGGAACGTGATCCTGTGACCGCCCACGTCCGCACCACGACCCCGGCCGACGAACCGGCGCTGGCCGCCCTGTGGGAGCGCTGCTTCGACGCCCCGCACCTTCCCCGCCTGCACGCCCTCGACCCCGACCGCCATCGGCACACCTTCGTCGCGCAGAACGACCCGGACGGCGGGATCGACGCCGTCGTGGTCTACGTGCCGAGGCGGATCCGCGATGTGCACGGAGTGCCGCGGCGGGTGGGCGGCATCGGCAGCGTCGCCACCCGCCCCGAGGCCCGCGGGCAGGGGCTGGTGCGGCGGCTGCTGGTGGCGGCGGAACGCGTCATGACGGCCGAGGGGTGCGACTGGTCCCTGCTGTTCACCGGGACGCCGGGCGTCTACCGGGGCTCCGGGTGGCGGGAGTTCGCCAGTACGTACACCGAGGGGACGCTCGCGCCCCCGCCGGATCCCGGGGCCTTCCGGATCCGCGCCGCCGCCGAACAGGACGCCCCCGCGGTGGCCGCCCTGCACGACGCGTACAACACGACCCGGCCGCTCAGCACGGTGCGGACCCCGCAGGACTGGGCGGTGCGGGTGCCCGCCTGGTACGGCCCGCTCGAAGGCTCGCTCGTGGCGGAGGACCCCGGATCGGGGCAGGTCGCCGGCTGGATCGTGGCCCGCCTGGAGACGGAACGCGTGGACGTCCACGAGTTCGCGGGCGCACCCGGGAGTCTGGGCGCGCTGCTCGCCGCCGTCGGCGAACGGGGCCGGGCCGCCGGGCTGGACCGGGCCCGGGTCCGGCTTCCCGACGGGCCGGTGCTCCGGGCGGCCCTGCCGGCCCTGCTGGCGGACGCCCGGACGGTGACGGAACACGTGGGCATGGCGCGCCCGCTGCACGCCACCGAGGAGTCGGTGCGGGCCACCGTCACCGCGCCGGGCGCGGTCCACTGGTTCGGCGACTGCTTCTGAGCACCGCCCGTGAACGACGGGCCCGCCCATCGGTCGTCGCTCACCGGCCGCGGCTCACCGCTCCCGCCGGCCGCAGTGCGCGGCGACGCGCACGCGGGTGCCGCAGCGCGATGAGCAGTAGCGCTGCGGCGAGCGGCGGCCGGTGTCGATGAAATAGCGTCGGCATCCGGGCGCCGCGCACCGCCCCCAGGCGCAGTACCCGCGTTCGCCGAGCCAGAGCGCGAGGGCGAGGGCGGTGGTGGACAGGAGCCAGTGGGCCGGGTCCGCGTCGTGCGGCGCCCGGGCGTGGAGCGACCAGGGGCGCCCGGGCAGGCGGACCAGACGGGGCCGGGCGGGGTGGCGGTCGAGCAGCGCGTTGATGGCCTCGGCCGCCTCGTCCACGTCGTCCAGGTCCAGGATCCGGATCAGCGACGCGGTGGCGTCGCGCGGCTCGCGGGCGGTGTCCTCGGTGAGCGCGAGGGGCGGTCCGCCGTGCCGCTCCAGTACGCCCCGCAGCGCGGCCGCGTCCGCCGGGGCGGGGATCCCGGTCGAGGCCCGCGCGCTGTGCGACGGCGCGCGACGCGAGGCCGTCCCGGGCGGGTGGGCGAGGATCGGCGGGGCCATGGGGCCGGACGACGCCCTCGTCGTACGCCCCGACGGGCATGTCGCCTGGCGCGCCTCCGGCTCCTCGCGCGGCGCCCTCGCCGAGGTCCTGCGCCGCGTCCTGTCCACCGCGTGAGAACCGCCCCTGGTCCGGCCGAAGCGGGCCGGAACAGGGGCGGTTTCGGACGGTGGCCGTCCCGAGGGGCACGGACCGGCGAGTGCCGTGCGGCAGCGCCACGGCCGGGCCGGTGGACGGCCGCGACCTGGTCTCCTGACTCGGGAGACCAGTGCCGCTCCCGGCAACGCTTGCCCCGTCGCACCGTCCGGCACGCACGCTCGCGGCCGCCTTGCGATCAATGGGGGTCTCCCCTGCTCGAACAAGGCTGAGAGCTTGGGGAAGCACCGGACGACGCGCCTTCCGGGCAGACCTTGCCGGTCAGGGCACTAGGACTTTTCCTTCGCGCCCGCTTCGTCGTACGCCGACGTGCCCGAGTCCAGGAGGGGTTCCTGTGTCTTGAGGTGGGCCGGGGCGAAGGCCCGCAGCACGTGGTAGCCGGTGATGACCACGATCGTGCCCAGGGCGATGCCGCTCAGCTCGAAGTTGTCGCTGATTTTCAGGCTGACCCCGCCGACGCCGATGATGATGCCTGCCGCGGCCGGGACCAGGTTCAGCGGATTGCGCAGATCGACCTTGGCGTGCAGCCAGATCTGGGCGCCGAGCAGGCCGATCATGCCGTACAGGATGACGGTGATCCCGCCGAGCACACCGCCGGGGATGGCGGCGACGACCGCGCCGAACTTGGGGCAGAGGCCGAACAGCAGGGCGAAGCAAGCGGCCGCCCAGTACGCGGCGGTCGAGTAGACCCGGGTCGCCGCCATGACGCCGATGTTCTCCGAGTACGTGGTGTTCGGCGGGCCGCCCACCGCCGTCGACAGCATCGACGCGGCGCCGTCGGCTGCGATCGCGGTGCCCAGCTTGTCGTCGAGCGAGGACCCCGTCATCTCGCCGACGGCCTTCACGTGGCCGGCGTTCTCGGCGATGAGCGCGATGACCACCGGCAGGGCGACCAGTATCGCCGACCACTCGAAGCTCGGAGCATGGATGGACGGGAGGCCGATCCAGTCGGCCTTGGAGACGCCCGACAGGTCGAGCCGCCAGTGGTCGACGGCCTCGGCGCCGCCCACCGGGGAGTGGATCTTGCCGAAGACCCGGTCGAGGCCCCAGGACAGCACGTACCCGAAGACCAGGCCCAGGAAGATCGCGATCCGGGACAGGAAGCCGCGCAGACACACCACGGCCAGCCCGGTGAACAGCATCACCAGCAGCGCCGTCCACTGGTCCTGGGGCCAGTACGTCGACGCGGTCACCGGCGCCAGGTTGAAGCCGATGAGCATGACCACGGCGCCGGTGACCACCGGCGGCATCGCCGCGTGGATGATCCGCGCGCCGAACCGCTGCACCGCGAGGCCCACGAGGAAGAGGACCACGCCGACCACGAAGACCGCGCCGGTGACCACGGCGCTGCTGCCGCCGCTCGCGCGGATCGTCGCCGCGACCCCGACGAAGGAGAGCGAACAGCCGAGGTAGCTGGGCACCCGGCCGCGCGTGGCCAGCAGGAAGATGGCGGTCGCGACACCCGACATCATGATCGCCAGGTTCGGGTCGAGACCCATGAGCACCGGGGCGACGAAGGACGCGCCGAACATGGCGACCACGTGCTGGGCGCCGAGCCCGAACGTACGGGGCCAGGAGAGCCGTTCGTCCGGCCGGACCACGGCCCCCGGCGCGGGCGTTCTCCCGTCGCCGTGCAAGGTCCAGCGCACGCCGAGGCTCATGGGTCGCTCCCTGTGTGTAGGTGCGGAGCCCAGTACCTCGCCCGGCATGGCGCACATCCGCAGAATCGAAACAGCGCCATGGTAATGCCGGATCACGGCGGTTCGTTTCCGGGGCGTACCGCTGTGACCTGCGCCTCGGCCCGTGGACGCATCCGGGCGGGCCCGTCCGCCGGCCGTACCGGGCGCCGCCGCCACCGGGCCCCGCCGTCGAACCGCCGCGAGGTCCCGTCGCGTCGGAGCGCCGTCGCCCGGACGGGGCCGGGCCGTGCGGCGTCCGGGGCGGACCGCTCACGGGCGTGGTTCGGCCGCCGCCGTCTCCGTAGCCTCGGCGCCGCCGGCCCGAACCGTCCCGCGGTCGCCCGCCCGCAGCACCCCGGCCCCCACCACCAGACCGAACGCCAGCACCGTGACCAGGCCGAACGACACGACCAGCGAGGTCGCCTCGGCCAGCGAGCCGATCGCGGACGGCGCGATCAGCCCCGAGGTGTACGTGATGGTGGCCACGCCCGCGATCGCCTGGCTCGGGTTCGGGCCGCTGCGCCCGGCCGCCGCGAACGCCAGCGGGACCACGACCGCTACCCCGAGACCGAGCAGCCCGAAGCCGCACATGGCCGCCGCCGCACTCGGCGACGTGACCACGAGCACCCCGCCGACCGTGGCGAGGGCGCCGCTCACCCGGACGGTCCGGACCGCTCCGAAACGGTCGACGACCTTGTCGCCGGCGATCCGGGCGACCGCCATGGTGAGCGCGAACGCCGTGGTGGACGCGGCGGCGAGCCCGGCGGAGGTGTCCATGACGTCCCGCAGGTACACCGCCGACCAGTCCAGGCTGGCCCCCTCCGCGAACACCGCGCAGAACCCCACCGCCCCGATGATCAGCGCGGACTTCGGCGGCAGCGTGAAGCGCGGCGGCGGCTCCTCGTCCGGCGCGCTGCGCAGGTCCAGCACCCCCTGGCAGGCGAACAGCCCGAGCACGGTGAGGACGAGCGCGGCGACGGCGTGGTGCAGCCGGGCGTCGGTGCCCAGATGCGCGGCCACGGTGCCCGCCGCCGAACCGGTCAGGGCCCCCACGCTCCACAGCCCGTGCAGCCCGGACATGATCGACTTGCCGAGCCGGTTCTCCACCTCGACCCCGAGGGCGTTCATCGCCACGTCCGACATGCCGGCCGAGGCCCCGTACACCAGGAGCGCCGCGCACAGCGTCAGCAGGCCGGGGGCCAGCGACGGCAGGATCAGCGCCAGCGTCCACAGGGCCAGGAGTCCGCGCAGCGCGGCCCTGGCGCCGAACCGATGGCTGATCGCGCTCGCCAGCGGCATCGCGAGCGAGGCGCCGATCGCCGGGAAGGCGAGAGCGAGACCGAGCTGTCCGGCGCTGACCCCGGCGTGCTCCTGGATCCACGGGACCCGGGTGGCGAAGCTGCCGGTCACCGCGCCGTGCACGGCGAAGACGGCGGCGACGGCGATCCTGGCCCGCCTCACCCGCTCCGTACCGGAGGCCGTCCCCGTCGGACCGGCCGCGCCCGAGGACCCGGCCGCCCCGGCCGTTCCTGTGGAATCCGTCGTCATACCGTCGTGCCCTCCCTCGGCCGCCCCGCCGCCGGTGACCCCGGCGGTCGTCTCCGCGGCGCGGGCCGTAAACTATCAGGAACCCTGCCTGATAAATAGTCCACCCGCCCGTCCCGCGGGATGGTGATCTGGAAGGATCCCGGCATGGCCGCATCACCGAGCACCGCGCGGGCCATCAACGACCGGCTCGCCCTGCGGCTGCTCCAGCAGGACGGCCCGCTGACGGCCGCGCAGTTGAAGAACCTGACCGGGCTCTCCCGCCCCACCGTCGCCGACCTCGTCGAGCGGCTCCAGGACGCCGGGCTCATCCGGGTCGTCGGTGAGGCGGGGGCCCGGCGCCGGGGCCCCAACGCCCGGCTGTACGGGATCGCCGCCGACCGTGCCCACCTCGCCGCGCTCGACGTGCGCACCGGCAGCGTCGCCGTGGTCGTCGCCGACCTCGTCGGCACCACGCTCGCCGAGGCGACGCTGCCCATCGACGGCGACACCGGCACCGAGACGGCCGCCGAACAGGCCGCCGCACTGCTGGAGCGCACCGTGCGCGAGGCGGGCACCGCCCCGCTGCACAGCGTCGGCGTCGGTGCCCCCGGCCTGATCGACCCGGTCACCGGCGAACTGCGCGACACCAGCGGGCTGCCCGCCTGGCACCGCCGGCTGGTGCGGGTGCTCCAGCAGCGGCTGCCCGCGACCGTCCTGGTGGAGAACGAGACCAATCTGGCCGGCGTCGCCGAACACCGCGCGGGCGCCGCCCGGGAGCGCGACACCTTCGTCCTGTTCTGGCTCGGGCACGGCGTGGGCGCCGCCGTCGTGCTGGACGGGAAGCTCCGGCGCGGGGCCTCCGGCGGCGCGGGCGAGATCGGCTTCCTGCCGGTGCCCGGCACGGTCGGTGTCCCGTCGGCCGTCAGCTGCGACGGCGGCTTCCACTCGCTGGTGGGTTCCGCCCCGGTCTGTGAACTGGCCGCCGCCCACGGCATCGTGGTGCCCCCGGACGCCAGGGAGGGGGACAAGGAACCCGGCGCCGCGTTCGCGGTCCGGGCGGCACTGGCGGGAGAGGGCGGGAGCGAGGCGTTCCTGGACGCCCTCGCCGAACGGCTCGCGCTCGGCGCCGCCTCGGTCGCCTCGGTGCTCGATCCGGGGTGCGTGGTGCTCGCCGGGGAGGTCGGCCACGCGGGCGGCGAGGCGCTGGCGGCGCGGGTCGAGGAGCGGCTGGCCGCCATGTCCCCGCTGCGGACCGAGGTCAGGGCCGGGCGACTGGGCGGGGCCGCGGTGCTGCGCGGGGCGCTGCTCGCCGCCCGGGACGCGGCGCAGGACGACCTGTTCGGCCCGGCGCGCTGAACGGGGCGCCGGGCCGGGGCCGAGGGCCGGACCGCAGGCCGCCCCTCTCGGGGCGGGTACCCGGGAGCCCGGCGGTGACCAGGGGCGACCGGTCACCGCCGGGCGGTCAGCGGGAGGACGGGCGCGTCAGCAGGTGCCGAGGTCCTGCCAGACGCCCCAGTCACCGGTGGATCCGGGAGTCTCGCCCTTCGTCCACCACTTGGCCTTCCACTGGTGCGAGCCGTGGCTGACCGTCGTACCGGCGCCGTACTCGGAGGCCGCGCTCCAGGTGGGCGCGGTGCAGCTGCCGCCGCCGGGGCCCGGGGTCGGGGTGGTCGACGGGTCGGGCGTGGGCGTGGTGCCCGTGCCCGGCTCGACCACGGTGGTGCCGCGCGCCAGGTCGGCGGCGAGGGCGTACGACTTCCCGCCGAAGGTCACCGTCCAGTTCGACGGCGTCGAGGTGGGCTGGTAGTAGACGAAGTCCAGCTGCACCGAGGCGCCGGAAGCCAGGCTCTGCCACGCCGGCAGCTTCAGCGAGACGCGGTTGTAGTCGCCCTTCAGCCCGCCGATGTTGTTCGCGGCCGTGTGGTCGCTGCGCACGATCGTGGTGCCGAAGCCCGACTGGTCCTTGGCGTTGGCGGGGGCCGAGGTCGCGTAGTCGAACTGGAACTCGGTGCCGCCGGGCAGGGTGGCCTTCGTGTTGTTGGTGATCGTCAGCTTGGGGCTGATCGGGTAGTTGGAGTCGCCGAGCGGGAACTGCCCGAAGGACACGTCGATGTCGAGCGCATCGGTGGGCAGGTCGATGGTGGACCGCTTCGCGCCGTACGGTGCGGCCGACTTGAACGCCTCGTACATCGTCGAGGTGAGCGTCGAGCCCGGCTCGTACTGCCCCTCGGCCGCGTTCCAGCCGTAGTCGCCGGCGAGCTCCCAGATCATGGTGCCGCCGATGCCCTTGTCGACCACGTACTTCGCCTTCTCGGCCACCGACTGCTCGTCCTCGGTGGAGAGGAAGACCTTCTTCTGCGCGTTCCACAGCCAGGGCGCGACCAGCGTCGCGTCGTACTTGCGGGCGTAGGTGCCGGTCAGCCGGGTGTCGGCGGGGAAGCCGTAGTCGGTGACGTAGTCGCCGACGATGCCCTTCTCCAGGTTCTTCGCGTGCCACATGGGGTTGGATCCGGCGGGCGACTCCTTGCCCGCGGCGTCCAGGTCGTGCCAGAGGTTGTCGATGCCGACGGCGCCGTCACCGCACTTGGTCAGCCCCGCACCGGCCGGACAGCCGGTGGCGGGAGCCCTGCCCCACAGCCCGTCCGTGCCGCCCTGCACGTTCTTGAAGCCGCGGGTGTAGTACGGCAGTCCGATGTTGATCCGGCCGGACGGCATCGAACCGTGGAAGTAGTGGTACGCCCAGTCGGTGTTGAGATAGCCGATCCCGCCGTACTGGGAGGTCGAGTAGACGCTTGCCTGGGCGAGTTCGGCGTCCTTGCCGTCGTCGTACAGGGCGGCGTTGGGGCCCACGTACTCGTTCCACGCGCCGTGCAGGTCGTACGACATGATGTTGACGTAGTCCAGGTACTTCTGGACCTGGAAGGTCTCCATGCCGCGCAGCAGATAGCCGGACGAGGGCGCGGCCACGCTGAGCAGGTAGTGGGTGCCGTCGGCGGCGGACGCGCGGTCCAGCTTCTTGCGCAGCGTCTTCATCAGGGCCGCGTAGCCCTTGACCAGGCCGCCCCGGCGCGCGTTGGACAGCGTCCGGTCCAGCGGGTTGCCCGCGTCCTTCATGGTCGTCGGGTACTCGTAGTCGATGTCGACGCCGTTGAAGCCGTACTTCCTGACGAAGGCGACGGCGGAGTCGGCGAAGGTGTCGATGCCCGCCTGGTTGACCGAGCCGTCGGCGTTGGTGGCCATCGAGTAGAAGCCGCCGGAGTCCACCCGCGCGCCGTCGGCGCCGAAGTAGCCGCCGGTCTCTGCCCAACCGCCCACCGACACCATGGTCTTCACGTTCGGGTGCTTCTTCTTGAACTTGTTCAGCAGGTTGAAGTGGCCCTTGTACGGGAGGTCCGGGTCCATCTCCGCGCCCGCGACGCCCGGCCACGTCATGCCGGTGGAGGCGTTGTCCGGCCCGTCCGCGCCGACGGACAGCTTGTTGGCGCCGTCGACATGGGCGAAGGCGTAGTTCAGATGGGTGACCTTGTCCCAGGGGATGTCGGAGGCGAGGTAGGCGGGCTTGCCGTCCTTCCCCGTCCGCCAGCCGGTGAAGTAGCCGATGACGCGCCGCTGGTGGTCGGCGCCCATCTTTTCGCGGCCCTCGGTGTCGTAGACGGAGCAGTAGGGGACGGCGACGCCCGGGGTCTCGTAGAGCCCGTCGGGGCGACAGGACTCCTGGTCGGCGGCGGCCGAGGGAGCGGCGCCGAGCGAACCCAGCAGCAGACCGGCGACGGCGGCGCCGGTCGCGAGCAGGGTGGCTCTCGCGCGGGTGGGGGACAGCACGTTCGTTCCTCCTGGGGAGGTTCGGCGGAACACAACTGGCAAGGGGGTGGGTCGTGTTGATGCCCCGGGCGTGCGCACACCGCGGGACGGCTCCTCGGAGGTGACGCAGAGATTAAAAGGACTAGACCATTCCGTCAATAGGTCTGGACCTTTGAGCTCCCGGGGTGCGCGGCCCCCGCGGTCCTGTGAGCCACTCCACAGCACTCACCCGCATGGCCGACATCCCGGCGTGGCACACTGAGCCTGTACCAGTAGCAGCGCACTCCGGGGTCGGTGCAATTCCGAACCGGCGGTTACAGTCCGCGACCCGTCCGCAGCCAGCGGCCGGTTGACCAGGTGAAATTCCTGGACCGACGGTTAAAGTCCGGATGGGAGGCAGTGCGCGGCGGGCCGTATCACGGGTACGCCGCCGTCGGCGGACGGTCCTCGGGCAACCGAGCCGTCCGTGTTCTCGGCATTCGGCGTCCCGCTTTCGCGTTCCCGCTTCTTCTGTCGTCGTCGACAGGCCCCGGAGTCCGTGCCCGAAGAGGCAGGAGGACCCGGTGGACACCGCAGCCGACACCACCGCCATGCGCCGCGCGATCTCGCTCGCGGCCCGCGGTCTCGGCTCCACCAGCCCCAACCCCGTGGTCGGCTGCGTCGTCCTCGACGCCGAGGGCCGCCCGGCCGGTGAGGGATACCACCGGCGCGCCGGCGGACCACATGCCGAGATCCACGCCCTGCGCGCCGCGGGCGACCGGGCCCGGGGCGGCACCGCCTACGTCACCCTCGAACCCTGCAACCACACCGGCCGAACCGGCCCCTGCGCCCGGGCGCTCGTCGAGGCCGGGATCGGCCGTGTCGTCTACGCGGTCGCCGACCCGACCCCGCAGGCCACCGGCGGCGCCGACACGCTGCGCGCGGCCGGGGTCACGGTCGGGCGGGGACTGCTCGCGGCCGAGGCCGAGGCGGGCAACGCGGCCTGGCTGACCTCGGTGCGCCTCGGCCGCCCGTACGTCCTGTGGAAGTACGCGGCGACCCTCGACGGCCGGATCGCCGCCGCCGACGGCACGAGCCGGTGGATCACCTCGCCCGAGTCCCGCGCCGACGTCCACCGGCTGCGCGCCGAGGCCGACGCGGTCGTGGTCGGCTCCGGCACCGCCCGCACCGACGACCCCCATCTCGCGGTGCGGGGCGTCGAGGGAGCCGTACAGCCCCTGCGGGTGGTCGTGGACACCGGCGCCACCGCCGTGCGCCCCGGCGCCCGCGTCCTCGACGACGCCGCGCCCACCCTCGTCGCCGTCGCCGAGGACGCCGACGCCCGCCACCTCCCCGAGGAGGCCGTGCTGCGGCTGCCGCGTGCCGCCACCGGCCCCGGCCTCGCCGTCCCCGCCCTGCTCGACGCCCTGCATGCGCGAGGCGTCCGCTCCGTGCTCCTCGAAGGCGGTCCGGCCCTGGCCGGGGCCTTCGTCGCCGCGGGAACCGTCGACAAGGTCGTCGGCTATCTCGCCCCCGTGCTCCTCGGCGCCGGCCCCGCGGCCCTCGCCGACGCCGGAATCCCCACCATCTCGGAGGCGTTGCGCCTCGATGTGACCGAGGCCGTCCGCATCGGTCCCGATCTGCGCGTCACCGCCGTCCCCGCAACCGCCCGGAAGGAAGACTGAATGTTCACCGGAATCGTCGAAGAACTGGGTGAGGTCACCGCCGTCGAGAAGCTCGGCGACGCCTCCCGCTTCCGACTGCGCGGTCCGCTGGTCACCGAGGGCGCCAAGCACGGCGACTCCATCGCCGTCAACGGCGTCTGCCTCACCGTCGTCGACCTCGGCGACGGCGAGTTCACCGCCGATGTGATGGCCGAGACCCTGAACCGGTCCGGTCTCGGCGCCCTGGAGGCGGGCTCCCGGGTCAACCTGGAACGCCCCATGGCGGTCGGCGGCAGGCTCGGCGGCCACATCGTCCAGGGCCACGTCGACGGCACCGGTCGCATCGTCGAGCGAACGGAGTCCGAGCACTGGGAGATCGTGAAGATCTCCCTGCCCGCCCACCTGACGCGCTACGTGGTGGAGAAGGGGTCGATCACCGTCGACGGCGTCAGCCTGACCGTCGTCGACGCCGGCCCCGACTACTTCACCATCAGCCTCATCCCCACCACCCTCGCCCTGACCACGCTCGGCATCAAGGAGCCCGGCGACCCGGTCAACCTGGAGGTGGACGTCATCGCGAAGTACGTCGAGCGGCTGCTCGCCGCCACCGCGTCCGACCCCGAGGAGCCGGCGAAGTGACCGCGCTGAACTGGCTGAACTCGGAGGCGTTCACCGCCTTCGGGCAGCACATCATCTGGTCCGACATGATCGGCAACACGGTCGGACTGCTCGCGCTGGCCCTGGGCTGGCTCCGGTCCGTCTGGACCTGGCCCGCCCAGCTCCTGTCCGGTGTCGTGCTGGTGGCCGCCAACGTCTCCGTGCACCAGGCCGGCAGCGTCGGCAAGCAGGTCGTCGTCATCGCCGTGGCGGTCTGGGGCTGGCAGCAGTGGAACCGCGGCAGGCGGCAGGCGCAGGACGGCTCGATCGCCGTCCGGTTCGCCACCTGGCGCGAGCGCGGTCTGCTGCTGGGCGGGGCGGCACTCGGCACGCTCGTGGTCGGCGGCCTGTTCACCGCCTTCCCCTCGCTGTCCTGGAGCCCCTGGGCGGACGCGTACATCTTCGCCGGCACGCTCGCGGCGATGTTCGCCCAGGCCCGGGGCATGGTCGAGTTCTGGTTCGCCTGGCTCCTCGTCGACCTGGTCGGCGTCCCGCTGAACTTCCACAGCGGCCTCGCCTTCTCCGGCCTCATCTACGTCGTGTACGGCGCCCTGGTCCTGTGGGGCATGCGCGACTGGTGGCTGCGTTCCCGTACCCCCGCCCTGGAAGGAGCGACGGCATGACCGCCCAGCCCGCCTGGCTGCACCGGGAGGACGAGAGCGTGGCCGAGGACCTCGCGCTCGACCCCGTCGAGCAGGCCATCCGCGACATCGCCGCGGGACGGCCCGTCGTGGTCGTCGACGACGAGGACCGCGAGAACGAGGGCGACCTCGTCGTCGCCGCCGAGAAGGCCACCCCCGAGATCGTCGCGTTCATGATGAGCGAGTGCCGCGGCCTGATCTGCGCCCCCATGGAGCACGCCGAACTGGAACGGCTCGCCCTGCCGCAGATGGTCGACCACAACACCGAGTCGATGCGCACCGCGTTCACCGTCTCCGTCGACGCCTCGGCCGCCCACGGCGTGACCACCGGCATCTCCGCCGCCGACCGGGCCACCACGCTGCGCATGCTCGCCTCCGGCGAGGCGGGCCCCGGCGACTTCGTCCGGCCCGGCCACGTCTTCCCGCTGCGCGCCCGCTCCGGCGGCGTCCTGGTCCGCAACGGCCACACCGAGGCCGCCGTCGACCTCGCCCGGCTCGCCGGACTGCGCCCCGCCGGGGCCATCGTCGAGATCGCCGCCGAGGACGGCACGATGCTGCGCCTGCCGCAGCTGGTCCCGTTCGCCCGCAAGCACGGCCTGACGATCATCTCCATCGAGGACCTGATCGCCTATCGCCGCACCTCCGAGCCGACCGTGCGCCGCGAGGCCGAGGTACGGCTGCCGACCGGCTTCGGCCCGTTCACCGCCTACGGATACCGCTCCACGACCGACGGCGTCGAGCACGTCGCCCTCGTCCATGGCGACCTGGGGAACGGCGACGACGTCCTCGTCCGCGTCCACTCCGAGTGCCTGACCGGCGACATCTTCCAGTCGCAGCGCTGCGACTGCGGACCCCAGCTGCACGCCTCCATGCGCCGCATCACCGAGGAGGGCCGCGGCGTCGTCGTCTACCTCCGCGGCCACGAGGGCCGGGGCATCGGTCTGCTCTCCAAGCTGCGCGCCTACGAACTCCAGGAACGCGGCATCGACACCCTCGACGCCAACCTGGAACTCGGCCTGCCCGCCGACGCCCGCGACTACGCCGCCGGAGCCCAGATCCTCAAGGACCTCGGCGTCCGCAGTCTGCGGCTGATGACCAACAACCCCGACAAGACGGCCGCGATCCTGCGGCACGGCCTGGCCGTCACCGGCCGCGAGCCGATGCCCGTCAAGGCCGGTGAGCACAACCTGCGCTATCTGCGCACCAAGCGCGACCGCATGGGGCACGACCTGCCCTGGCTCGACGCCGCCACGGCGTCGACCTGCGCCAACCAGTGACCGGAACGATTTGCACCACCGGAACGACCAGCACACCGAACGACCGGCAGGAGAGAACATGAGCGGCAAGGGCGCACCCGAACTGACCGTACGCAACTGCGGTGACCTGCGTGTGGCGGTCGTCGCCGCGCAGTGGCACGAGAAGGTCATGGACGGACTCGTCGACGGTGCCCTGCGCGCCCTGCACGAGCTGGGCATCGACGAACCGACCCTGCTCCGGGTCCCCGGCAGCTTCGAGCTCCCCGTGGTCGCCAAGGTCCTCGCCGGACGCGGCTACGACGCGGTCGTCGCCCTGGGTGTGATCATCCGCGGCGGGACCCCCCACTTCGAATACGTGTCCCAGGGCGTCACCCACGGCCTCACCCAGGTGGCCGTCGACACCGGCGTCCCGGTCGGCTTCGGCGTGCTCACCTGCGACACCGAGGAACAGGCGCTCGACCGGGCCGGACTGGAGGGCTCCAACGAGGACAAGGGGCACGAAGCGGTCACCGCGGCCGTCGCCACCGCCACCACGCTGCGCACCGTCAGCGAGCCCTGGCGCTGATCGAGGGGGCCGGACCCCGTAGGCTTAGGACCATCATGGCGAACAAAACCTTTGAAGAGCTCTTCGCCGAGCTCCAGCTCAAGGCCGCCAACGGCGACCCCTCCACCTCCCGCACCGCCGAGCTGGTGGACAAGGGCGTCCATGCCATCGGCAAGAAGGTCGTCGAGGAGGCCGCCGAGGTCTGGATGGCCGCCGAGCACGAGAGCAAGGACGCCGCCGCCGAGGAGATCTCCCAGCTCCTGTACCACGTGCAGGTGATGATGGTCGCCCGCGGGATCTCCCTCGACGACGTATACGCCCACCTCTGAGCAGGAGCGGGGCGCCGCCCCGCACCCCCGCGTCCCGCACATTCGCATACTCCGGACAAGACCCCTCCTCGCAAAGGAACCAGACCTCATGCTGCGCATCGCCGTCCCCAACAAGGGATCACTCTCCGGGCCTGCGATGGCGATGCTCCATGAGGCCGGCTACCAGCAGCGCAAGGAGTCCAAGGAACTCGTCCTCGTCGACCCCGAGAACCAGGTCGAGTTCTTCTACCTGCGGCCCCGAGACATCGCGATCTATGTCAGCTCCGGCCGTCTCGACATCGGCATCACCGGCCGCGACCTGCTGCTGGACTCGGGCGCCGACGCCGAGGAGATCCTCCAGCTCGGCTTCGCCCGCTCCACCTTCCGCTACGCCACCAAGCCCGGCATCGCCGAGGGCCCGCAGGACTTCGACGGCAAGACGGTCGCCACCTCCTACGAGGGCATCGTCGCCAAGCACCTCGCCGACATCGGCGTCAACGCCTCCGTCGTCCACCTCGACGGCGCGGTCGAGACCGCCATCGAGCTCGGAGTCGCCCAGGTCATCGCCGACGTCGTGGAGACCGGCACCAGCCTGCGCAACGCCGGACTCGAGGTGATCGGCGAGCCGATCATGACGTCGGAGGCCGTCGTCATCCGCCGCACCGGAGCCCCGGCCGACGACCCCAAGGTCCAGCAGTTCCTCCGCCGCCTCCAGGGCGTCCTGGTCGCCCGCAGCTACGTGATGATGGACTACGACTGCCGCGTCGAGCACCTGGAGCGCGCGGTCGCCCTCACCCCGGGCCTGGAGTCGCCGACCATCTCCCCGCTCCACCACGAGGGCTGGGTCGCCGTCCGCTCCATGGTCGCCGCCCGCGAGGCGCAGCGGATCATGGACGACCTGTACGCCCTCGGCGCCCGTGCCATCCTCACCACCGCCATCCACGCCTGCCGCCTCTGACGGCCGGGCCACCTCCCGGAGACGCAGAACACCATGTCCGCCCCCGTGTCCGAACTCCCCGCACTTCCGGTCACCTTCCGGCCGACCCGCACCCGGGTGGTCCTGCTGACCGTGGGGGCGGCGATGTTCGTCGTCATCACCGTCGTCGCCCTGACCCTCGAACAGCTGAGCCCGGGGGAGCGGTCCAGCTTCGTCTTCACCGCGCTGCTGTTCTTCGGCGTGCTCGCACTCCTCAGCCGCCCGAAGGTCGTCGCGGACACGAGCGGCGTGACCGTGGTCAACCTCACCCGGACGCGTCGGCTGTCCTGGCCGGAGATCCTCCGCGTCAACCTCCGCCCCGGGGACCCCTGGGTCTTCCTGGACCTGAGCGACGGGACCAGCATGCCCGCGCTCGGCATCCAGCCGGGGATCGGCCGGCAGCGGGCCATCCGGGACGCCCGCGCGCTCCGCGCCCTCGCCGAACGCCACGGCACCGGTACCGGCGCGGACGACGGCTGATCCCTCCCGGCAGGGCCGTTCCCGATGACGACCCGGGGGCCGATCGGGAGCGGGGCTCGCGATCGGCCCCCGGGTCGTTACTCTGGAGAACGGCGGCGCCCCGGTGCGCCCCGCCCCGCACGAACGGTCCCCGAGACCGGCGGGGCTTTTCCTGCGACCCGAGGAGTGACTCCTTCCAGCAATGGACGGATCGTCCGGTAGTACCTGCGCCGCCCCCTCCCAGGAGGCGGCGGCATGACCATCCCCCTGCTGCTTCTGAGCGCGGCATTCCTTCTCATCCTCGCCAACGGCTTCTTCGTGGCGGCCGAATTCGGGCTCGTCACGGTGGAGCGGCCGGACGCCGAGCGCGCCGCGGCCGAGGGCGACCGACGGGCCCGCACCGTCGTCCGGGCCCTGCGCGAACTCTCCTTCCAGCTCTCCGGCACCCAGCTCGGCATCACCATCACCTCACTGGTCGTGGGCATGCTCGCCGAACCGGCCCTCGCCCAGCTGCTGGACGGCCCCCTCACCGCGATGGGCCTCCCCGAGGGAGCCGTGTCCGGCATCGGCGTGGTGACCGGGATGCTGCTCGCCTCCGCCGTCCAGATGGTGATCGGCGAACTCGTGCCCAAGAACTGGGCGGTCTCCCGGCCGCTCCAGGTCGCCCGGTTCGTCGCCGGCCCCCAGCACCGCTTCTCCGCCGCGTTCCGGCCGGTGATCAGTCTGCTGAACACGGTCGCCAACCGGCTGGTACGCCTCCTGGGCGTCGAACCCACCGACGAACTGGCCTCCGCCCGCACCCCCGGCGAACTGGTCTCCCTGGCCCGTCACTCCGCCGAGGCCGGCACCCTCGAACAGGACACCGCCGACCTCTTCGTACGGACCCTTTCGCTCGCCGGACTCACCGCGCAGCACGTCATGACCCCGCGGGTCAGGGTCAGCGCCCTCCAGACGTCGGCGACCGCCCAGGACGTCCTCAACCTGACCCGGGCCACCGGCCTGTCCCGCTTCCCGGTCTACCGGGAGCGCATCGACGAGGTCGTCGGCATGGTCCACCTCAAGGACGCCCTCGCCGTTCCCGCCCAGGAGCGGCTGCGCACCCCGGCCGGCCGGATCGCCGTCCCGCCGCTGCTGGTCCCCGAGACCCTGCCCGTCGAGCAGCTGCTCCAGCGGCTCCGCAAGGAGCAGCCGATAGCCGTCGTGGTCGACGAGTACGGCGGCACCGCCGGGGTGGTCACCCTGGAGGACATCATCGAGGAGCTCGTCGGCGAGGTCAGGGACGAGCACGACGCCGAGGGCGCCGACCGGCCCGAGCTGGCCGCCGCCGCGCCCGAGGACGGCCGCCCCGCCTGGGACGCCGAGGGCAGTTGCCGGGTCCTGACCCTGCGCCGGATAGGTCTCGACGTGCCCGACGGCCCGTACGAGACCGTCGCCGGACTCGTCGCCGACCTGCTGGGACGCATCCCGGCCCCCGGCGACCGCGCCGAACTGCCCGGCTGGCGGATCTCCGTCCGCCAGGTCGGCCACTACCGGGCCGAGAAGGTCCGCTTCGTGCGCCTGGCGGATCCCGTCGGTTCCGACGGCGCCCCGGTGGACCGACCGGTCCTGGAGGCCGCGCGATGAGCCTGGTCCACCTGCTGTTCGCCGGTCTCCTCGTGCTGGCGAACGGCTTCTTCGTCGGCGCCGAGTTCGCCCTCGTCTCCGTACGGCGCAGCCAGATCGAACCCCTCGCCGCGGCCGGTTCGGGCCGCGCCCGCCAGGTGCTGTACGGCCTGGAGAACCTGCCCCAGATGATGGCCGCCGCCCAGTTCGGCATCACCGTCTGCTCGCTGACCCTCGGCGCCGTCGCCGAACCGACCGTCGCCCGTCTGCTGGAGCCGGTCTTCGAAGCGGTCCGGCTGCCCGAGGGACTCGTCCACCCGCTCGGCTACGTCCTGGCCCTCGCCTCCGTGGTCTTCCTCCACCTCGTCATCGGCGAGATGGTCCCGAAGAACCTCGCCATGGCGGCACCGGAGAAGACCGCGCTGTGGTTCAGCCCCGGTCTCGTGGGCTTCGCCCGCCTCTGCCGCCCGGTCACCTCGGCGCTGGGCGCCTGCTCCCGGCTGGTGCTGAGGATCTTCGGCGTCGAACCGAAGGACGAGGTCGAGGCGGTCTTCACCAGCGAACAGCTCAACCGGCTGGTCGAGGACTCCGGTCAGGCCGGTCTCCTGGAGCCCGAGGCACAGGAGCGGCTGGGGGACGCACTGGAGCTCGGCAGCAGGCCCGTCACCGACGTGCTGCTGAAGCGGGCGTCCCTGGTCACGGTGGACCCGTCCGTCACCCCGCGCCGGATCGAGGAGCTGACCGTGCGGACCGGCTTCTCCCGCTTCCCCGTGTGCGCGGAGGGCGGCGGCGCGTTCATGGGCTATCTGCACGTCAAGGACGTGCTGGACCTGGAGGACGTCGACCGGGCCGTCCCCCAGCACATCTGGCGCCCGATGGCGACCGTACGGGCCGAGCTGCCCCTCGACGACGCCCTGACCGTGATGCGGCGCGCCGCGACGCATCTGGCCCAGGTCGCCGACGCCTCCGGTCGGGTCCTCGGCCTCGTCGCCATGGAGGACGTGCTGGAGATGCTGGTCGGTGAGGTGCGCGACCCGGCCCACCGGATCTCGGTGCCGCGCCGGGCGGCGGAGACCACGACCGGCTACGGCGAACTCACCGCGTCGGTCCGCTGACCGGACCCCGCCCGCGCATGCCGGAGGGGCCGGTCGTCCCGGCCTCTCCGGCCCGCGGGGCCTCTCCGGCTTCTCCGGCCTTCCGGAGACCGGTGCCCGGCTCGTCGGCCGGGCGTCCTCATGGCGTCGGCGGCTCCTGCGGCCCCCGCTCGACCGGCCCCCGGCCGGACAGCACCTCGCCGTACGCCTGCATCAGATCGGGCAGCCGCAGCGTCGCCAGATCGTCCCGGCCCGGCGCCGTCGGGTATGCGGAGAGCCGCAGATCGCGGTAGGCGCAGCTCTTCTCGTACAGGGTGCGCAGGAACCGCCCGTTGCCCAGTTCGTCGATCCAGCCCTGACCCACCACGTGCGTACTGATCGAGCGCAGCTCCTCCAGCGCCTCCTCGTCCCACACGTCGCCGTTCTCCGCGGCCAGCACCTCACCGATCGAGGTGAGCTCGCCGGGCCGGTAGCTGGGGAAGTCCACCCGGGTGGTGAAGCGCGAGGAGAGCCCCGGATTGGCGGCCAGCAGACGGTCCATGCCCTCCGGGTAGCCCGCGAGGATGACGACGAGATGGTCCCGGTTGTCCTCGGCCCGCTTCAGGAGGACCTGGAGGGCCTCGTCGCCGTAGGCGTCCCCCTTGCTGTAGCCGGTGTTCGAGAGGCTGTACGCCTCGTCGACGAAGAGCACCCCGCCCAGGGCCGAGTCGATCAGCTCGTTCGCCTTGACCGCTGTCTGTCCGAGGAACTCGCCGACCAGGTCCGCCCGTTGGGCCTCGACCAGATGGTCGCCGCCGAGCAGACCGAGCGCGTAGAAGACCCGGCCCAGGATGCGGGCCACCGTGGTCTTGCCGGTGCCGGACGGGCCCGAGAAGACGAAATGGCGCTTCGGCGGCTGCACCGGCAGCCCCTGGCCCGCCCGCAGTCGCGCCATGTTCAGCTGCGCGGACAACGCCTTCACCTGGCGTTTGACGGGGTCCAGGCCGACCATCCGCTCCAGCTGGGCCAGCGCCTCGACGAGCAGCACCGGGTCGCTGGGACCGGCCGGGAACGGGGACGGCGGCGATCCGGACACCGGGGCCCGGTGCCGCACCCCGTCGGACGGCGGGGGCACCCGGAGACCGCCGGGCCCGGGGACGTCGTCGCCCGGCCGCGGCTCCCGGCCGTCCACCAGGCCGCTGCCGGGTACCGCGTCCGGGTCCGGCTGGGGGTCGGCCGCGGTGTCCGTGCCCGGTCCGGCCAGGGACACCGCGGTGATGCCGGCCGCCTCGTCCGGGCCGTCGAGACCGTCGTAGTCCGCGATGGCGGCGAGCCGGGCCGAGGTGTCCATGAACGCCGGGTCGATCCGGTGCACCGCCCGGTACAGGGGCAGGGCGGCGGCGCTGCGGCCCGTTCCCTCGTGCGCCCGGGCCAGCCAGTAGCGCAGCTCCTTGCGCTGCGGCTGCTCGCTGCGGCAGCGCATCAGCGCGGTGGCGAGCAACGGCTCGGCCTGCCCGTACATCTCCAGCCGCACCCGCGCCATCCCGCCGAACAGCCCCGCCTCGATGCCGAGCACCGGGTCGTCGATCAGCTGTTCGGTGTGGCGCACGAGTTGGTCCCAGTCCTTGACCAGGTACGCGCGGCAGGCATGCAGGAAGCGCACCTGCGGGTCCGCGTCCACCGGCGGCAGGTCGGCCAGGGCACGGTCCAGTTCGGCGACGTGCCGCCCGTCCAGCCAGTGCGAGGCGTGCGCGAGGAGCAGGTCGCGCGGGCTCTCCAGCACCGGCTGCACCCACCAGCCCAGCCAGTACCACGAATTGAGGGTGCGCCGATGGCGGGTGCGCTGCTCGCCGAAGCGTTCGCGGTGCCGGTGCATGCGCAGCAGCGCCGTCGTGGTGTCGACCCTCAGCGCGTGGAGTCCCAGCCAGCCGTCCGCCATGCCGGGGTCGCTGCGCACCGCCGCTCTGAACTCCTCCTCGGCCTGGGGGTAGGCGCCCATCGTGTAGGCGTCCACGCCGCGCAGCCAAGCCAGGTCGGCGGGGGTCTGTGCGCCCTGTGTGCCGATGTCCATCTGGTCCCCCACAAACCGTGCCCCCAGGATGTCCCGCCGCACGACCCGCCCGCCGAGGCGCGCCGAACCGCTGTGCCGAGAGCGGGAATTGACCGCACCGAGAGGCATCGTACCTGCGCGGGGAGTACTCGAATAAGGGCGCCGCGGGCAGAAGGGAGGCCGTGACCGAGGGTGAACGGAGGGCGCGGGGGGCGTGGGGGAGAGGGCGCGCGCGAGCAGAACGAAGCCCCCGATCACGGGGGAACAACCGGGGGCTTCGTGTCTGTGAGGGCTTCGAAAAGCCGCACATTGAGAACGTAAGACCTGTACCGCCCTCCGGTCAAGCCGAGTTGGGGTCATCCGGGCCGATTTCTCAGCAGTTGATACGGGGGCGCGCCCCGCTCACCGTCCGTGACTCAGTGGTTCGCCCCCGCCGCCGGGCGAGGGCCCTCCACCCACGCGTAGCCCACCGGCAACTGCCGTATCAGCGTGTCCGCGTGGGGGCGCGAGGGATCGGCCGAGAAGTGCCCCTCCTCGGCGGCCGTCCACCCGTCCCAGAAGGCGGACAGCGCGGGCCCGTCCCGGCGCCGGCCCCGCGCCCAGGACTCCGCGGCGGGCAGGTCCATCCACAGCAACCGTGCCAGGTGCGGGCGCAGCGCGCGGCGCCCCGCGCCGACGCCCTCGATCAGGACCACCGGCGCGGGGTCGAGGGCGCGCGGCGCCCCGAACGTCCGGGCGGTCCAGTCGTACGGCGCGTAATGGGCGCGCTCCCCGCGCGACAGCGGCTCGATCACCTGGTCCCGCAGCCTGTCCGTCCAGGTGAAGAAGGACGTGTGGGTGGCCAGGTCGTCCAGGCGCAGCACCGGGGCGTCTCCGAGCGCCGCGGCCAGACGGGTCGCGAAGGTGCTCTTCCCCGATCCCGCGTGACCGTCCACGGAGACCAGTCGCACCGGTCCGCAGGACGGTGCCAGGGCGCGCAGCCGCGCAGCGGGGGCCGAGAGGTCGTTCACGGGTTCCAGCCTACGGGCCGGTCCGGGGCGTTCGCCGGGTGCGTCCCGGTCCGACGCAGGTCATGCCAGTGGTTCAGACCAATATTGGTGGCTCGGCGGGGTGTCGTAACGCTGGCCGGATCCGGCCGCGAACCGCGATAGTTGGCGCACTGTCGCACACCCGTAACCGCATTCCGCCCACGAGTTCATGACCGGGGGTCTCGCCCATGAACAGACCGACCTCGCGCAGGACCGTGCTGACCGCCGCGCTCGCGGTGGCCGCCGCCGGTACGGTGCCCTCCGCCGCCTCGGCGCACGCCGCCACCGCTTCGTCCACCGTTCCCTCGACCCCCTCGGCAGCCGCTTCTTCCGTGGACAACCAGTCCTGGCACACGTACACCGACTGGCGCGGCGGCTTTTGCGCCGGTACCCGGGCCGTCGCGGGCCGCCGCCCCGGTCTGGTGATCGGCCGCCCCGAGGGGCGCACCGACTACACCGACCCGCACACCGGGCGGACCTCCACCTGGGAGTACGCGACCTGGACCTCGCCGCTCCACCGGTCGGCCGTCCCGGCGACCGAGGTGATCGCCTCCTGGAACGCGCACACTCCCGAGGGCACCTGGATCCAGGTCGAGCTCCAGGGCCGCTACTCGGACGGCACCTGGACGCCGTGGTACGTGATGGGTCGCTGGGCCTCCGGCGACGGCGACATCCGCAGGACCTCCGTCGACGACCAGGGCGACGGCAGGAGTTCCGTCTGGACCGACACCTTCTCGGTGGACGAGCCGGCGAGCGGGCTGCGGCTGGCCGCCCACCGCATGCGGCTGACCCTCCACCGCACTCCGGGCACCCGCGGAACGCCCACCGTGTGGCGGCTCGGCACCATGGCGTCCGACGTCCCGGACCGCTTCACCGTGCCCGCCAGCGTTCCCGGTCTCGTCGGGGAACTGCCGGTGCCGCGCTACTCGCAGAACATCCACGCGGGGCAGTACCCGGAGTACGACAACGGGGGCGAGGCGTGGTGCAGCCCCACGTCCTCGCAGATGATCATCGAGTACTGGGGCCGCCGCCCCACCTCCGAGGACCTCGCCTGGGTCGAGCCCGGTCTGGCCGACCCACAGGTCTGCCACGCCGCCCGGTTCACGTACGACTACCAGTACGAGGGCTGCGGCAACTGGCCGTTCAACGCCGCCTACGCCGCGACCTACGACGACATGGGCGCCGCGGTGACCAGGCTCGGTTCGCTCACGGACGTGGAGGACCTGATCCGGGTGGGCATCCCGGTCATCACGTCGCAGTCCTTCATCAAGGAGGAACTGACCGGCGCCGGATACGGGACGTCCGGCCACCTGATGACCGTGATCGGGTTCACCGCGGACGGTGACGTGATCGCCAACGACCCGGCCTCACCGGACAACGAGGCCGTCCGCCGGGTCTACCGGCGCCGAGAATGGGAGAACATCTGGCTGCGCACCAAGCGCTACGACGCGAACGGCAAGGTCAGGGGTGGTTCGGGCGGGGTCTGCTACATCTACTGGCCGGTCAAGTCAGCACCAAGTCAGCACCGCGCACTGCGGTCGCTCGGCCTGGTGTGAGCATGTGCGGCCCGACGGTCGTCTCGACGACCTGACGGCAGCGCTCCTGCCCGTCCTGCGTGAGGTGGCCGTACCGGTCCACCGTGACCTTGATCGAACGATGTCCGAGCCAGCGAGACACCTCGTGAATGGACACTCCGTTCGTCAGGGCCACGGTGGTCCATTTGTGACGCAAGTCGTGCGGGTTGTATGCGGGCAGATCGAGCCGCCTGATGGCACGGTCCCACGACTTGCGCAGAAGATCGGGATACGGCATTCCGCCGCTCGCATTGCGGATCGGAAGCCGGTCGATGAATGGCTCAAGGGAAGAAGGCACGGGTATGTCCCGCCACTCGCCCTCTTTCCGATGCTTCAGCGGGGCGTATTTCGGCGTGTACTTTCCGGAGGCGCCCTTGTAACGAATCACCTGCCGCCGGATTCGCAGAGTGCCGTCGCGCATGTCCTCCGGGAAGACTCCCAGAGATTCCCCTATACGAAGTCCGCAACACGTCATGAGCCATATCGCCGGAGACAGTCGAGGCCCGATCGCCTTGGCGATGGCGGTTATCTCGTCAAAGCTGGGAAGCTTCCTGTCGTCGACAGGAATGACAGGGTTCTCCAGCTTCTCGGCCTGCGTCATGGGATTCACGGGAATCCGCCTGTGGCGCACAGCGTGGGAGAACAGCGCCGAGAGGGCTATGTGCCGGGACTCGATGGTGTTGAGGGCCGCCCCATCCCGGCGCCAACGTGCGTACAGGCCCTCGATGTCCGCCGCGGTGACCTGCGAGATCATCTTGCTCCCCAGGTGAGGGACCACGTGGAGGCGGACGATGCGCTCATACGACTCGAGGGTGCCGGCGGAAGCGGTCTTCTTTGCGAGCCAGTCGTCCGCGTACCGGCGGAGCGACACCTTGCCGGCGTCGGGGTCGACGTAGATGTTCTCGCGCTTGTCGCCTTCCACCTTGGTGGCGAAGTCGACCGCGTCCTTCTTCCGGGAGAACGACTTCTCCCGCTGACGCCCGGTGCGTCCGCCCGGCTCCCTGTAGCGGACGGTCCAACGCTTGCCGGACACGGCAGAGCCGTTGTCAATTATTTGAGCCAACCTGTTCACCCATCTCTGCTCCCATGGCCGTTGGCCATGTGTTTTCGGTGTGGGTGGTGTTGTAGTCGATGTTTCCGGCCGCGCCAAATTCCTGGGCACGGGAAGATTTGACGACCCGTGTCGCCTTGGGATGTAAAGCCACAATGGTGCCCATGCGGGCACACCGTCGCTGCTCGAAGACTGTTCAGGCAAGGTTCGCCAGGTCGAGAGCGAGCTGCACTTTCTACGTGCGGCCTGATCCGCATCCACCAGGTCGCCGGCTGCTTCGGGAACCCATGACAGTCCGGGGGAGGTGGGAGCTCGACATCCAGTCCGAGGGGTACGAGACGAAACCGGATGTCGACGTCACGCGGCTACGCGAGCAGGACCTGGCGACCGCCGGCTTCGACCAGGCCGGCCTGAGCCTGGGACCGGCTGGGCCAGGCTCAGACAGCGACATGCCGCCTTCGCCATCAAGACTGGAGGAGTGCCGCCGCGAAGGGCCTGGACGTTGGAGAACGTACAGGAGCTGCATGACGCCATCGCCGGCGTCGTCCAGCTTCGCCTTTGACTTCTGTATGTCTCCGAGCGAACGTGAAGCCCCGGGCCGCACCCGGGGCTTCACGTTCGCTCGCACGCTACGAATCAGCCCACGGCTATGACGCGGTAGGCCGCCGACGCAACCACTCGACTGTGGCCGGTATCCCTTCCTGAAGCGTCGCAGAGGCGACTTCCGGGAAGAGAGTTCGCAGCCGCTGGCTGTCGGCCTGCGAGTGGGGGACATCGCCGACACGGACCGGCACGCGTTCCCGGCACGCGGGGAGCCCTGTCGCCGCCTCGATCTCCTGGACCAGGTCCAGAAGCGAGGTACGGCTACCGAAGGCCAGATTCACTGGGCGGGGGTCCACGACCCGGCGGAGGAGGGCGTCGGTGAGGACGTTGCAGACCGTGCCCACGTACGTGAAGTCGCGTGTCTGGGTGCCGTCGCCGTGGATGGTCACCGGCTGGCCGGTGAGGGTGGCGCTGATCCACTTTGGGATGACGGCGGCGTAGGCGTGGTCGGCGCGCTGGCCGGGGCCGTAGACGTTGAAGAAGCGGAAGGGGAGGACCGGCAGGTCGAAGCTGTGGTGGTAGGCGCCCAGGTACGCCTCCGTCGTGAGCTTGGTGACCGCGTACGGGCTCATGGGGGCGGAGACGAGGTTCTCGTGCTTCGGCAGCTGGGGGTTGGCGCCGTAGACGGAGGACGAGGACGCGGCGATCACGTGCGGGCCGCCGGCGCGGCGGGCGGCTTCCAGAACCTGGAGCGTGCCGGTCGCGTTGGCGTGATGGCTGGCCAGGGGGTCACGCAGGGAGCGTGGCACAGAGGGGAGGGCGGCCAGGTGGACGACGGCGTCGGCACCGCGGAACGCTTGGTCGAGGAGCGCGGCGTTCTGGACGTCTCCTTCGAAGAAGTCCACATCGAGGCCGGCGAGGTTCGCCTTGTCCCCGGTGGAGAGGTTGTCGACGACCCGGAGCTGGGTGACCTGAGGCAGCTCGGTCAGAGCACGGGCAAGGTTGCCGCCGATGAATCCGGCGCCGCCAGTGATCACTATCTTCACGTTGCTTCCCTTCAGAGAGAGTCGACGTGGGCACCGGAGAGCCGGCGGCGGCAGTCGAGTATGTACGGGGAGTGGGCGCTGATCAGGGGGTAGTCGAAAGCGTCGTGGTCCGCGAGTAGGACTACGGCGTCGGCCGTCGCGAGACGGCCGGGTGTTGCGTCGACCCGCTGGAGACCTTCCAGGCCGGCGGCGCGGGGGTGGGCGTCGTCCAGGACGTGGGGGTCGGCGGCCTGGACCTTGGCGCCCATACCGGTGAGGAGTTCGGCGATGCGGGCCGCCGGCGTCTCACGGGCGTCCCCGGTGTTGGCCTTGTACGCCACACCGAGCAGCAGGATCCGGGAGCCCTTGAGCGGCTTCCCGCGCTCGTTGAGGCCCGCCACGAGACGCCGCACCACGTAGTCGGGCATGTGGTTGTTGACGTCGTTCGCCAGCTCGACGAAACGGAAGTTCTGCCCCAGGGTCCGTTCTACCCGCCACGACAGGTACGACGGGTCGACGGGCAGGCAGTGGCCTCCGACCCCAGGGCCGGGGGTGAAGCGCATGAACCCGAACGGTTTGGTGGACGCCGCGTCGATGGCCGCCCAAACATCGATGCCCAAGTCGTGGGCGAAGATTGCCAGCTCGTTGGCGAGGGCGATGTTCACGTGTCGGAAGGTGTTCTCGAGGAGCTTGGTCAGCTCCGCCACCTTGCAGCTGGCCACGGGGACGACGGTGTCTACCAGGGATGCGTAGAAGTCACGGACCGACTTCAAGGAAGACGGGATGATGCCCGAGACGACCTTGGGCGTGTTCTCCAGCCTCCAGCTGGGGTTCCCGGGGTCGATGCGCTCGGGGCTGTAGCCGAGGCGGAAGTCCCGGCCGGCGGTCAGCCCGGAGCCGCGCTCGAGCAGCGGGCGGAACACCTCCTCGGTCGTCCCGGGGTACGTGGTCGATTCCAGGACGACCGTCGCTCCGCGGGTCAGGTGGAGGCCCAGCGTCCGCGCCGCGTCCTCGACGTGCGACAGGTCCGGCGCGCCGTCGCGTAGCGGCGTCGGGACGGTGACGACCGCCACGTCGAACCCGGCGCAGTCGGCCGGGTCGACGGTCGGCGTGTAGACGCCGGCGGCGAGGAGGGGCGCCAGCCGCCTGTCCGAGATGTCCTCGACGTGCGACTCGCCGAGCATGAGTCTCTTGATCCGCCCGGCGTCCACGTCGAGGCCGACGACGTGGTGCCCTACCTCGGCGGCTCGCACGGCCAGCGGGAGGCCGACGTATCCCTGCCCCACGACGACCACGCGGAGTCGATGGGGTTCGTGATTCCGGAGCATGTGGTCCACCTCGCTGAAGTCTGGGCTCGGGGGAGCGGGGACGTGCTTGTGGTGAGGGATTCGCGGTCAGCGGTGGCCGTAAGATGGGGAGCGCCTCGGCCGTACGAGACTTGCTTGGCCGCCTGTCTCGGACGGCCGAGTGCTGTTCGTGGGTAGTCCGGGGAGGCCGGAAAACCCGTGGGCTGGCCAAACCCCCGGTTCGATACGATGGCCGTGGCTTGCAGCCCCGTTTCGTCACCATGCGTGATGCTGGCGTGCGATCGGAGTGATCGCGTCGGCTGCGGCCTCCCGACCTGGGCCCGCCGTGGCATCGCCACCGGCGCCGTACGTACGAAATGGAGCATCCAAGGATGGCTCGACACCTGGTAACCAGCGCGCTTCCCTACATCAACGGGATCAAGCACCTGGGCAACATGGTCGGGTCGATGCTTCCGGCGGACGTGTACTCCAGGTACCTCCGCCAGCGCGGTCACGACGTCCTTTACATCTGCGCCACAGACGAGCACGGCACGCCGGCCGAGCTGGCCGCCAAGGAGGCCGGGCTGACGGTTGCCGAGTTCTGCGCACAGGCGCACGACGCACAGAAGGCCGTGTACGACGGGTTCGAGCTGGCCTTCGACCACTTCGGGCGCAGCTCCTCGCAGCAGAACGTCGAGATCACCCAGCACTTCGCGCGGAAGCTGAACGAGAACGGCTTCATCGAGGAGCGGGCGATCCGCCAGGTGTACTCGCCTGTCGACGGCCGCTTCCTGCCGGACCGGTACGTCGAGGGCACCTGCCCGCACTGCGGCTACGACAAGGCCCGTGGCGACCAGTGCGAGAACTGCACCCGCGTGCTCGACCCGACCGACCTGATCGACCCGCGCTCGGCGATCAGCGGTTCCACGGACCTGGAGGTCCGCGAGACCAAGCACCTCTTCCTGCTGCAGTCCAAGCTCCAGCACGAGGTACAGGAGTGGATCGCCACCGTCAGCGGCGAGTGGCCGCACCTGTCCACGTCCATCGCCCGCAAGTGGCTGACCGAGGGCCTGAACGACCGCGCCATCACCCGCGACCTCGACTGGGGTGTCCCGGTGCCGGCCGACACCTGGCCGGAGCTCGCGGCCGAGGGCAAGGTCTTCTACGTCTGGTTCGACGCCCCGATCGAGTACATCGGTGCGACGAAGGAGTGGGCGGACGCCGCCTCCGACGGTGAGACCCGTGACTGGAAGTCGTGGTGGTACGAGGCCGACGACACCGTCCGGTACACGCAGTTCATGGCGAAGGACAACGTCCCCTTCCACACGGTGATGTTCCCGGCCACCGAGCTCGGCGTGCGCGAGCCGTGGAAGAAGGTCGACCTCGTCAAGGGCTTCAACTGGCTGACGTACTACGGCGGGAAGTTCTCCACCTCTCAGAAGCGAGGCATCTTCACCGACGCGGCCCTGGAGATCCTGCCCGGGGACTACTGGCGCTACTTCCTGATCGCTAACGCCCCCGAGTCGGACGACTCGTCGTTCACCTGGGAGCACTTCACAGCCACGGTCAACAAGGACCTGGCGGACACCCTCGGCAACTTCGTCAACCGCGTGCTGTCCTTCTCCCGGAAGCGGTTCGGCGACGAGGTCCCGGCCGGGAGCGCGGCCGGCGAGGCGGAGGCGAAGCTGGGCGAGGAGATCGCGCGCCTGCTGGCCGAGTACGAGGAGCACATGGAGGCGCTCCAGTTCCGCAAGGCCGCGGCCGCGCTGCGCGCGCTGTGGTCCGCGGGCAACTCCTACCTGGAGGAGAAGGCCCCCTGGCTGGAGATCAAGACCGACGCCGACGGCGCCGCGCTGACGCTCCGTACCGCGATGAACCTGATCCACCTGTATGCGGTCGTCTCCGAGCCGTTCATCCCGGCCACGGCCGCCGCCATGCGCGGGGCCTTCGCCCTGGAGAACGACACCGCGACCTGGGTGACCGCCGAGCAGGCCAAGTCCCTGGACACCGTCCCGGCCGGCACCGCGTTCACCGTGCCGCCCGTGCTCTTCGCGAAGATCACGGAGGAGGACCTGGAGTCCTACCGTGAGCGCTTCGGCGGCGCCCCGGAAGCCTGACGGGCATCCCCGCGCCCGTACCGTCCCGACCTTCATCGGGCGGTACGGGGGTTGAGGAGGACGGGTAGGTCCGCGGGTGAGACATTCATGAGCCGCACGCGCGGAGACGGGCCGCCGATCTCCACGCACGTGACCCCGGCGGACCCGGGCACGTGCTGGAGGTACCGGTCGAAGCCGTTCCCGGTGAGCCACAGCAGCAGGCAGGCGATGCCGCCACCGTGCCCGACGAGGACGGTGGTTCGCCGCGCCCCGGAGCAGAGCTCGTCCCAGAGATCCACGTAGCGGGCCTGGACGTCCTCCGACGACTCCCCGCCCGGCGTGCGGAGCCGGTGGATCGGCACACCGTGGCGCGCGGCCTCGGCGGCGGCGAGTTCCCTGGGCCGGCCCCCGAGGTGACCGCTGTCCTTGGCGGCCAGACGCTCGTCGACGCGGACATCGGCCGGGGCGAGCGCGGCGGCGAGAAGCTCGGCCGACTCCCGACAACGGGACATCGGGCTGACGAGCATCTGATCCACGGCGACCCCGGCCGCCGCGAGGCAGGCACCGACCCACCCAATGTCGGCGCGCCCGCGCTCGCTGAGCCGGCCGCCGACCGCGCGGCCCTGGTGGATGCCCTGGAGGTTCTCCTCCGTCTCGCCGTGCTTGATCAGGTAGATGTGCTGGGTGTTCATGGCGTCGTGTCCCCTCACTCCGGTCAGTCCCAGTGGCGGACGTCGACGCGTGCGGAGACGGCGGCGGCGACCTCGTCGTGCTCGGCCTGGCTCATGGCAGGGAAGCGGTCGTGGTGCCACTCGACGTAGAGGACGGAGACGAGGTCGATCGTCCCGTCGGCGAGCAGCTTCCTGAGCACGGGGTACTCGGCGCCCTCGATGTCCATCTTCACGACGACGTGGTCCTCCGGCGTGGCGGTCTGGCGGAGCCAGGCGCTGAAGTCCACCGCCGGGACGGCGACGGGGGAGCTGTAGTCGATCTGCTGGTCGTACACGGGCGGTACCCGCTTGCCGGGCATCACTGTGGAGCTCTCGTGGTGGCCGAGGAAGAGGTCGATTGTGCCGTCCTCGGTCCACACCGCACTGGGGGAGACCTCGACCAGGCCGGCGTGCTGGGCCTGCTCCACGTTCGCCGTGATGGAGGGGAGCAGGGTCGCGTTGGGCTCGAAGGCGTAGAAGTCGTGGTCCGGGAGCTCGTGCATGAAGCGCTTCAGCACGATTCCGAGGTTGGCGCCGCAGTCGACGAAGATCTTGCGCATGAGAGTCAGTCCTCCAGGTCGGTCATCGGAGCGCTGAGGTCGATCTCCCGTACGACGCGATCGGCGAGCAGGACGAAGTCGCCGGTCTCGGGGAGGTAGCAGCGCTCCTCGTAGCGGATGGTGATGCGGCGGACGGGTTCCTTGCCGCGGTAGGCGGGCAGATCGCCCCATCGGTAGAGCTGGCCCCCGGGCGCCTTGAGGTGACGTAGCCACCGGGGCAGGGGGCTCTTCCGAGCATCGGCGTTGAGCCGGTTGAACATGGTGGTCAGGAAGGCGACGTGCTCGGCCGACCGTTCCTCGTCCTTGTGCGTTCGGCCGTACGTCTGCTTGAGCGCGTGCAGCTGGTCCGGGTCCCGGCCGGCCTGGACGAGGAGATCGCGAATCCGCCGGTCCCAGACGATTCCGAGGTGTCCGTGGAGGACGGGCTCGTCCGTCAGGAAGTAGCCCTCGACGCGACCGAACTCGCGCTCGTACGGGCACATGTAGTCGTTGTAGAGACCTCGCGTCGCGCCGGAGACGGTCTCCACCTGCCAGTGGACCCGGGCGGTGAAGGGCGAGTCCCACCACCCCAGATGCCAGGGCTGCCACAGCAGGTCGGCGGTGCTGAGCAGGATCACGGTGAGCGCGACCAGTGCGGCGGGCCACCCGAAGGCCGTGTTGTACCCCGTGTCGGGGAGCAGCCCGACGACCGTCGCGAGTCCGATGTTGGCGGCGATGTTCTCCCAGAAGAGGATGCCGGAGGCGAGGGCGACGGCGAGGTTGAAGAGTGCGGTCGCCACCAGGACCGCGATCAGCAGCCAGCGGTCGAGGAAGGCAACCAGCCCGGCGGCCTCCACGACCATCGTGAGGATGTTGACGGGGCGGTCCACGACCCGCGCCCGGCGCAGGAGCTGAGACACCTTCTCGGACGGGAGGAAGCGTGCCCAGCCCCAGGAGTACGCCGAGGCCATGAGGTAGTGCGTGCGATTGTCCCGGGCCCACGACCAGGGATGCGGTCCCAGACGGGCCTTGCTCCAGGCTGGCTTGACGTAGTGCGACAGCGAGACGCAGCCGAGTACCAGCACCAGACCGGCCGTGGAGTCGGAGGGAGGAGGGGCGAGGACCGCGGTCACGACGAACCAGGCGAGGTACGCCTTCAGCAGGCGCACCGGCATCATCGCGTGGTGCTGCCACCCGCGCAGCCTGCCGCAGAACACGGCGATCCACGCCGGCAGGGTGGCAGCCCAGACGATCGAGGCGAGGGCGAGGAACAAGAGGAGCAGCTTGTCCCGACGCTGGGGACCGATGGGCAGCGTGACGTCGTAGTCGCTTGTCACGCCGCGCCAGGTCAGTAAGGCGATCACGAAGACGACGAACCAACGCAGCGGCCCGGGAAGGGGCGACGTCCGGAGCGCCAGAGGGGCGATGACCGCGACGGCCGCGCTCACGGCCAGGGGCGTGGGGTGACGGGCGAGGGCCCGTACAGCCGGGGAGACACCGAGGCGGTAGCGCGCCACGACGGCGGCTACGACCGTTGCGGTCGCCACGTACGAGGGAGCCAGGGGAGCCGACATGTCCAGCTACCCCGCGACCGGAGCGGGTATCAGCCGGTCGACCGTTGGCAGGCTCTCCAGGTACGAGGCGATCCGCTCCCGGGGGTCAGCCGAGAGGTACAGGTCCCGGTGGCGTACGACGTTGTCGCTGAGTGCCCGACCGCGCGCGAGGAATTCGAGGACAGCCCGCCGTTCGATGCGCGGGGCCGCGGTTCCCAGTCCGGCCTCGTCGGTGACCTTCGCGCACCAGTGCTGGTCATAGGTGGGTAACGGGATGAGGTGGACCGGTTTGCCGAGGACGAGTGCCTCGCTGATCAGGTTGAAGCCGGCGTTGGAGACCACGGCCTCGGAGCGAGCCATGTCCGCGATGAATGCCTCGCGGTCGAAGGCGCGGATCTCCACACGGGCGTCGGCGTACCCGCGCAGGGACCTCAACTCCGTCGGCTGCGTGTAGATCCGCAGCGTTCGGTCCGGTACGGACTGGCGGAAGATCGAGGCCAGTTCGCGGACGGATTCCTCCGGGCCGTGGTCGAAGTAGCGGGAGAAGTAGGCCGTGACGAGGGGCTCGGTGGTGACCGGTGCCGATCTGATGAGATCGGGAATGACCGGGGCGATGAACTCGACTCTTTGGTCCTCGGTGCCCAGTGGGATGTAGGAGCAGATGAAGGACCGGTCGACGCGGGGGGCGAAGTACCGCAGTCGCTGCTCTTCGGCCGTACGGGCGTACCGGTCGACGACGGGAAGGTCCAGGTGCCGGTACTTGCTCTGTTGGTCGATGGAGATGAGCGGTCGGCCGAAGTGGTAGGCGAGGCGCGGGGTGTTGGGCTCGTAGTCGGTGATGAACACATCCGGAGCACCGCTGCTTCGGACGAGCCGACGCAGCTGGAGGTGTCGGCGGAGACCTCCGGGCACCTGGCGGATGTTCGCGCGCACGGCGTCGCGAGCGTGGATCCGGTCGTCGCGTGCGAGGAGCGTCGGCATCCATCCGTCCCAGGCGGGGAAGCCGAGGTCCCGGAAGTACGCGATCCGACCGGAGCCGTTGGTGATGATCCGAACCTGGTGCCCGCGGTCGCGGAGGTACTGGGCGATCGCGCTCTGCCGGACCGTGTGTCCCATGCCGATGCCGTTCACGCCGATGATCACGTTGAGCGGCTGTTCGTTGCCGTTTCCGGACATGAGGATTCCTTTTCTTCGGTCAGGAGAGCCGGGTGATGACGTTGTGGGTGACCGCGGAGACCTGGGGGTCTGTGGCCAGGAGGCGGGCCCAGTCGGTGGTGGCGGCAGTGAAGACCGTGCCGCCCGCTGTGAAGACGCCGAGGGTGGCGGCCCGGGGGCTGGACATCGGCTCACGGGCGGCGAAGTTCCAGTCCGGGGGGAGCTCGGCGATGCCGAGGATCTCGAAGTCCTTCGGCGTTCCGTCCTGCCCGGTGGGACGCGGCCGGCCGGCGGCGTCGTACTCGTAGGCCGCGCCATCGCATTCGTAGCCGATCAGCGCCCCGTCGTGCCCGAGGCTGTCTCCGGCACTCAGCCCTGTGCCGGAGAACACCCAGTGCCCGGGGTCCGTGACGATGAAGCCCCGGCAAGCTCGGGTGCCGTCCCAGTGACCGCCGCCGTTGCGGTAGCTCACGCCCAGGAGCGCGTTCTCCGGCTCTAACTCCCACCAGTGGTCCGGGCAGCCGTACGAGCTGTCCGGATCGGTACCGGCGGGAGCGCCGGGCGGGAACTTGTCACAGGACAACCCCGCCCCGTCCGGAGTGACGCCGACGCGCCACCAGCAGGTGTTGGCGCCGAAGTTGGCGATGTGGCCGCCGGCGTCCCGGAAGGCGGTCACGTGGTGGCGGAGGTCGGTGCTCCAGTATTCGTCGTGACCGGCGGAGACCAGGAGACGGTAGCCGTCACGCAGGAACAGGCCCTCGTGGAGATCCAGGTCGGTGCAGTAGTCGGCCTCGACCCAGTTCCGTTCCATCCAAGCGATGAAGTGGGCGTCCCAATGAGCGAACGTCTGCCGGGGGGACGACGGGTCGTACGCGTCCGGCAGGCCCTTCACCGGCCCGCCGACACCGCCCCCGGGACGGCGCGTCGTGACCTGGGAGGCGCTGTAGAGGCAGCCGCCGCCCGCCGTGTTGTACGCCTGGTAGGTGAACGTCGGGATCTTGTACAGGATCCCGCGGCCGGAGGGCGCGGAGGGAGTGACGACCAAGAGGATGCGCCCCTCCCTGGCATCCAGCGGCGGAGTACCGGACGCGCGCTCCGTGCCCAAGACCGCGATGTAGACGCCGGACCGCCACTCCGGGGGTACGAGAAACTCGTACGTGGGCCACCGCCAGTCGGCGTCGAAACGTCCGGAGGACGCGGCACGGCCGGGCCACTCGCCGTGTCCCGCATGCTGCGGTGTGGCTCCCCAGCGGTAGAAGTCAACGTGTACGTGGGGAGCGGTGGTGGCGATGTGCAGGCGCACCACCTCGCCGGCGCGGACGCTGGGCCGGGCCGCGTATCCGTTGACCGGGATCACGCGCCCTCCCTGGGGCGGGCCACACCGGACAGATGGAACGCGTCGATCGTCTCGACGCGGGCATCCCAACCCAGACCATCCAGCTGGGAGGTGAGGTCTGCGGGGTCTCGGAGCACCTTTACGGCGACGTGGCGGGAACCGTCGGAGAGGGTGCGACGCACGGTCGGTACCGGCGCCTCGTCCACCTGTTCCTCGATCTCCGCCTTCACCGACGAGTCATCGAGGAACACCACGCGGCCGCCCGGCGCCAGCGCCCGCCGAAGCAGGTCCCAGAACGGCTCCATCTCGACCGGCGGGACATGGCTGAGCCAGAAGGCGAAGAACACCGTGTCGTACTGGCGGTCCGGCTCCCAGCCGAAGATGTCCGCTTCGATAAAACGGGTCGCGGCGCCCCGCATGCGGTCGCGGGCTCGGCGGAGCATCTCCGGTGCCGCGTCCAGCGCGGTCAGGCTGTGGGCCTGGGGGAGGAGCAACTTGGTCCACTGGCCCGTGCCGCAGGCGAGTTCCAGGACGTCACCGCTGACCGGTAGCGCGTCAAGGGCCTTTGCGAGCCGCGGCATGCTCATGCGGTCGCTGTACGTGCCGTCGTACTCGTCGGCTCGATCGCGGTAGTAGGCGATCTGCCGTTCGGACCAGTCGTCCGAACCGTGCTGTTGTGCCTTCACTTCGGTCATCGTGTGACCACTCCTCTCGTCTGCCTGCGGAGCGGTGGAGCTCCGTGCTGAGCAGACTGCCGAGCTGCGTCGGACAGCGGGCTGCCGTGGTGTCGCACTCGCGGTGCAGCACCGCCGCTGTCCAGGGCGGCGGGTGCACCTCGCTCAGACCTGGCCGGAATGGCCCGGGTGCTGCATCCGTGCTGAACTCCCGTCGCAGCGAAGGCTCTACGCCGCTGGTCAGACCGCCCTACCCTGTTACCGTCGTCGGTGTCGGTCGAAGGAGCTCAGGTGGCCACAGTGCAGCGCTGGACCGGACGGGAGGCGCGCGCTCTGCGGCTCGCGACGCGTCGGAGCGTGCGTGGCTTCGCGTCCTACCTCGGCGTCAGCGACCGGACGGTGTCCAACTGGGAGGCCCGGGGCGAGGAGATCGTCGTCGCACCGGACTCCCAGGCGCTACTCGACACGGCGTTGGAACGGAGCGACGCGGAGGTGCGGCAGCGCTTCTGGGACTCCGTCGGTGTTCCAGCGCCCTCGGTCTCGCCGACGCCGGACCACTACCTTCCGATACCCGTTCCGGAGCCCGGCTTGGTGCACAGGTCAGAAGATCTCGAAGGGCTCGTATCCGTACTCCGGGAGGCGTCGCAGGACGACAGCGTCGCCACGGTCGCCCTGTGCGGCCCTGGTGGGTTCGGTAAGACGACGCTGGCCACCCAGGTGTGTCACGACACCCGCGTCCGGGACTCCTTCTCGGAGATCCTCTGGGTGGAGACCGGCGAGGGTTGCACGGCCGCCAGGGTCGTCGAGCTGATCTCCGACCTGTGCGTCCACCTCGATGGCAATCGCCCGTCCCTCGCGGACCCGGAGCAGGCCGGCTTCCACCTCGCCCGTCTGCTCCAGGGACGACGCGCGCTCCTCGTCGTCGACAACGTCTGGTCCGCCACCGACCTCGGCCCCTTCCTGCTCGGCGGCGAGGACTGCGTACGGCTCGTGACCACGAGGAACGTGCGCGTGTGCCCCAGCTCCGCCCGAGTCGTGCGCCTGGGGCCCATGGCCCCCGGCGAGATCCGGGAACTACTCGTCCGCAACGTCGGAGCCCTGGACGACGCCGAGGCCGCACGCCTCGCCGGCGTGTGCGGAGGGTGGCCCCTGCTCGCGTCGATCGTCGGGGCGAACGTCTCGCAGGAGGTCGGCTCCGGTGCCCCGGCCGGTCGCGTCGTCACGGAGACGAGCGCGACGATCCGCGCGTACGGCCCTCAGGCTTTCGACGTCTGGGACTCCGACCAGCGCAAGAACGCCATCGGGCAGGCGCTTGAGTCCAGCCTCCACAGCCTCGCGGAGAGCGTCTCGATCGCCGGGCGTACGGACCTGCGAGACCGGTACCTCTCCCTGGCCGTGTTCCCTCCGTCGGTGCCGATCCCCATGTCGGTACTCACCCACTGGTGGGGCACCGCGAACGGATGGGATCCGCATGTGGTGCGGCAGTTCTGCAGGGTGCTGTCCGACCGGTCCCTGATCAGCGCCTACCTCGCCGACCGGAACGCCATCGTGCTGCACGACGTGTTCCGGTCCTACCTGCGCCATCTGATCGGCGATCAATGGGCGACTCTTCATCGGTCCCTGATTGAGGCGTACCGGCAGAGCACGGACGGCGCCTGGGAGACCCTGGAGGAGACCGAAGGGTATCTGTGGCGCCACCTTCCCTACCACCTGTGTGAGGCCGGCCTCGACGCCGAGCTTGTCAGCCTGCTGGCCTCGCCGACGTACGTCATGCGCAAGGTCGCGCTCGTCGGACACCAGTCGCTGACGGCGGACGCCGCCGTGCTCGACGCCCTGCCCGGGCGGCATGAGGTGGGCCACCCGCAGCACCAGGTGTGGGCGACCGCCCGTGCCCTGACCGGCGCCGGGTATCTGCTGAGCGGGCTGGAGAGCCCGGCCGACATCGCCTCGACGCTCTCGGTCGTGCTGCGCCGCGCACCCTTGCCCGATGCCACCCGGTTCCTGGGAAACGCCGCGGGGGAGGGGACAACGCTCGCCCCGAAGTGGCTGTTGCCCCCGGAGGAGAACCCCGCGGCGGCGGAGCGTGGTCACATCGGTGCGGTAGTCAGCGTGGCCGCCGTCCGCGACCTCGTGGCGTCGGGCGGCGAGGACGGGGTGGTCAGACTGTGGGACCTGGGCACGGGCCGACTCCTCCGAGCCCACGAGGCCCATACCGGGTGGGTGTTCGCTACCGCGCTCTCCGCGGATGGGACGGTCCTCGCCTCGGCGGGCGACGACGGAGCGATCCGGCTGTGGCGCACGGACACCAGCGAACCTGTAGGGGTGCTACCGGGGCACAATCGTCGTATCCGCAGTCTCGCCTTCTCCTCGGTCGACCGCGTCCTGGTCTCCGGTGCCGAGGACGGCGCAGTATGCGTGTGGGACCTGGAGCGCCTTGTGCTCCTGCGTACGATGCGGGCGGCCGGCACCCCCGTCTGGTCCGTGACGATCGGCGGCGACTCCGACTCGCTCGTCGCCGTGGCCGGCGAGGACGAGTTCGTCCGCCTCTTCGACCTGCGCACCGGCCGCCTCCTGGACGAAAGCGCGGCCCACCGGGACTGGGTCCGCTCCGTGGCCTTCGCCCCGGGCTCCTCCCTCCTGGCCTCCGGATCCGGCGACCGTTCCGTAGCCGTGTGGGACGCGACCGGCGGAAAACTCACGCTCGCCCGCCGGATCACCGACCTCAAGGCGCGCGTGCGCGCCGTCGCTCTGTCCCCGCACGACAATGTCCTCGTCTCCGCCACCGAGGAACCGAGGATCCAGGCGTTCTCGGCGGAGAGCCCCGTGGGCGAGACCCAGCTCCCACCAGGCGTGGACTGGGTGCGCTCACTCGCCAGAACGGGCGACGGCACCGTGATCGCCGGATGCGAGGACGGCGCTGTCCGCATCTGGACCATGGGGAAGAGCAGGCTCAGGACCCTGGCCAGCGGCTCGAACACCGTATGGTCCACACAGTTCGCGGCCGGTGGACGCACCGCCGTGGTCGGCGACGGGGCCGGCGGCGTCGGCGTCATCGACACCACGACCGCGACAGTCAGCCGGAGACTCCCGGCGGCCCACGGACGCGTCTGGTCCCTGGCCTGCGGCGAGAAACACGTTGCCGCAGCATGCGGCGACGGGGCGGTCAGGGTCTGGTCGCTGCTCGACACCGCTTGGTCGCTCACCCTGAACCAGGACACCCCGCGTACGTGGGCCGTGGCGATGGCCCGTTCGACACCTCGTGTCGCCGCGAGCACGGGCGATGGACACATCCGGTGCTGGGATCTGCCCACCGGGACGCTGCTGTGGAGCCAGGACGTGCACGCTGGTCGGCTGCGGTCGCTCTCCTTCGACGACAGCGGGGACCTCTTGGCAGCCTGCGGTGGTGACGGCTCGGTACGCGTGTGGCACGCCCCCACAGGGGAGTTCAGGAGCCGGTTCAGCAGCCCCAGCGGCTGGGCCCGCGCTGTCGCCGTGGACGGTCCGGGCAACCGGGTGGCGGTCGGGGCGGGAACCGGCGACATCGCGGTACGTCGCCTGGGGACGGACCGGTTCACCTCCCACCTCTCCGGCCACACGGGCCGCATCCTCATGCTGGGCTTCATGAGCAACGAGGACCGCCTTGTGTCCGCTGCGGCGGACGGGACGGTGCGCGTGTGGTCGCTCGGCGAGCAGCGGCAGATCGCCAAGGTCCGGGTGGACGCCTCACTGCACTGCGCGGCCTTCGAACCCACGACGGGCGAGGTGCTGGTGGGGAGTGCGGCCGGCGTCGTAGCCCTGGGGATCATTGACACATGAGCGAGAAGTGAAGGGCTTGGAGACCATGACAGAGAAGACCTCCCGCGCCTCGGGCGAAGAGGCCGTTCGCGACGCCGGCCCCATCGGTGCCCCGGTCATCCTGAGCAACGAGTCCGGCTCGTTCGCCTGGGGTGTGCTGGCCAAGCGCCACCCTGCCCTCATCCAGCAGGTACGAGATGCCTTCCCGTACGGCCGCCGACAGCACGAGGCCCTCGACGCCCTGCTGGAGGAGATCACCAACAGTGTGGTCGAGCCGCTCGCCCCTGCGGAACACGACCACGAGCGCTGGGCGGACTGGGGGCAGGAGCACTTCGGACGCTCGTGGTACGACGCCCCGTTCCTGTGGGCGGAGAGCTACTTCTACCGCAGGCTCCTCGCTGCCATCGAGTACTTCGGCACCGGCCCATGGCAGGGAGTTGATCCGTTCGCGCCGTTCAAGCAGGCCGAACTGCGCGGTGACGCGGTGGAAGAGGAGCTGCGAGCTCTCGACGCGCTTGCGGACGCGCCGACCGAGGAGCGGGCCACGGCCCTGCTCCACGCCTCGCTCTGGGGCAACCGCGCGGATCTCGGCTTCCGCGTTGCGGCGGGGGAGCCGGCGGTCGGTGACGCCGCTGCCTCCACGCTGGTGGCCGATGACAGCGCGGTGCTGTGGCAGCTCCTGCCCGCCGGAGCGTCCTCCACCGTCGCCGTAGTGGCGGACAACGCGGGACGAGAGCTCATCCCGGATCTGATCCTCATCGACCACCTCCTCGAACATCGGCACGCCGAACGGGTCGTGCTCCACGTCAAGCCCTACCCCTACTACGTCTCCGACGCGATGACGGCTGACGTCGTCGACTGCCTCCGTCGCCTCACCGAGGCGCCCGGCGAAGCCGACCGGATCGGCGGCCGACTGTGGAAGGCCATGGCGGCAGGAAGCCTGGAGGTCCGCACCCACCCGTTCTTCTGCGCTCCGCTGCCGTACGGGGAGATGCCCGAGGACCTTCGCGGCGAGTTCGCGAGCGCCACGCTCACCATCCTGAAGGGCGACCTCAACTACCGTCGCCTGGTGGGCGACCAGCTGTGGGACGCCACGGCGCCCTTCACCGATCTCACTGCCTACTTCCCGGGGGCCGTGGCGGCGCTCCGGACTCTGAAGTCCGACGTCATCGTCGGCCTGGAGCAGGGAACGCTGGACGCCCTCGAACGGTCCCGGGCTGCCTGGCGTACGAGCGGAACTCACGCGCTGATTCAGGTGAGACGGTAGAACCGGGACGGAGTGAGCGACTGCCAAGAAAACGATTGCTGCAATCCGATCCGTCCGCGAGGTACTGGACGAGATGAGGAAGCGAGAGTGATCCACCACCTGCCCCGCCGACTTGATGGGGGCAGGCACATTCTTGAGATGGCTGTCAGACCCTGCGCTTACTCTTGCCGCGTGGGCAATGTCATGTACTTGAGGATGCCGTTCTCGGCCAGCGACGCCGACAACTGGCAATCGTTCGAGCGGCTGGTTGCAGACCAGGTCGGCAAGCTTGATGCCAACGTGACGGTCGAGCATGACGTGAAGCTGATGGGCGTTCACAGCAAGGTCGAGCGTCAGATTGACGTGCTGGCATCGGTGCCGGCCCTCGGCTCGACCATGCAGATCGTCTTCGAGTGCAAGCTCTATAAGCGCGCTGTGAGCATCGGCACCGTTGAGGAGTTCATCGGCAAGCTTCAAGACCTACGTGTCGATCGTGGGGTCCTCTGTGTCTTCGGCGGTGTAACCCCCGCTGCGTTCCGCCGCCTTGCCGGAATCCTGCACCCCCAGATCGACATCTACATCTGGCACCGAGACGAGCCCACGTACCTTGATTGGGAAGAGGTGTTCGAGGAGGGCGCTATGGGGGTGGACCTCACACCATGGTGGGATCAGCGCATGGCGCAAGTGCGTAGCCGTTGGTTTCACTGGTCCATGCCGGGTTCCCGCTTGTAGTCGGTGATGGCGAGGATGGAGTGAACTGCCCCGGATTCGGTAGAGATCTCAGGTATGCCCCGCATCCACGCATGGACCGTATCCACGGAGCCCGGCTCAGGCGCCCCTGGCAGAACGAGCGATGCGTCCGGGGCCTCATCGATCGTCTCCCGTGTGGAGCGCGTCTGTCAGCGCCGCCCGCGCTGAGTGCCGGCAGCAGACGAAGGTATGTGGTGGGAGAAGCCGGTCCGTGGAAGATCCCCTGCTGTTGGCACTCTGGCACCACGTTGTTCATGCTCACCGGATCAAGCTGCGCGGGTAAGACGCCCCTCGCTTTCGCGGCGGCCGGTCGGCTTTGGAGGATCGCCATCACGACTCCGATGATCTTGGTGTGCTAGAGGCGGGCGGGTCAGCGTAGCCCCGCGAACACCACAGCTGCCGCCGTGCCCCCCAGGATGGTCCCCGCGATCACCTGTGCCGTCGTGTGGTCGCGCAGGGAAACCCGGGACCAGCCGACGGCGGCGACGCCGAGGAAGAGGAGGGCGGCCCACCAGCCGTAGGCGATGGTGATGACGACGGCGACGCCGGAGGCGACGGCGGTGTGGACACTGACCTTCCACCAGACGGTGACTGCCATGGTCAGCAGCAGGCCGGCGATCATGGCGGCGACCAGGGCGACGACCTCGCGCGGCGCGTCGAGAGCCAGGAGCAGGCCCGTGCCGACGAGGACGGAACCCAGGGTGACGAAGAGCGGTATCCACCGCTGGGAGCGGACCTTGAGGTGCTTGTCGCTCCAGCGGCCCCGGCGGACGCCGGCGACGATGTAGGCGATCGGCAGGCCGCCGCAGAAGGCGCCGGCCAGCAGGCCCCAGCCCGCACCCGCAGGGGAGTTGGTGGAGTGCCAGCCGATGACCAGCAGGACGCCGATGACCAGGTTGGCGGGTGCCAGGACCTCGGTGATAAGGCGGGCGGAGCGCCGCTCGGCAGGAGCGGCGGCAGTGGGTGGAAGCTGCGTGGTGGTGGTCATGCCGGTGTCTCCTCAAGGTGAGCGCGGAGGAAGTCCTGCGTGGCGCGGGAGCGGTAGGCGGTGTTGAGGGTGGTAAGGGCGCGGATCTCGGTGGCGAGGTCGCGGCCTCCGCTGGCTGGAGGCATGGGCTCGCCGGAGCCGGTGACCGCGCCGCGGAGCCGTTCCTCGCGAGCGACGGCGAGCCAGCAGGCCTCGGCGGTGATGTCGGCGTGGGCGCCGATGAAGCCGAGTGAGGTGGCGTGGTCGTAGGCGCGTCCGCGCAGTTCCGCCGACGCGTGGTCGGCGAGAGTGAGGACCGAGTCGCGGATCTCGATGGTGCGCCGGTACAGCCGGTCGTGTGTACGCAGTGGGTTGGTCGCGTCGACGGCGCGGCTTGGTGGGGTGTTGAGCCGGGTCTCCGGGACGGCGTCGGTGAGGATTCGCCACAGCGGGTAGAGGCTGACGAGCTGCCAGTGGGCCCGGACGCGGGAGTGAATGCGTGGGGCGGCCGGGAGGGTGCTGCCGAGCACGATCAGCAGCAGGGCCAGGAAGAGCAGGCCCGTGCTGAGCACGTGGTTGGCGTGCTCATTGAGCGGACTGCTGCCGACGTAGTCGATGAACAGCACGGCGACACGGTGAAGGGCGTATATGAGGCCGACGGCGGTACCGGTGCCAATGAGTATCAGGCCTCGGCCGACGAGTCCGCTGTCGGGGCGGCGCCCCCAGCGGAAGCAGAGCAGCGTGGCGCTCAGCAGGGCGGCGCCGAGGTAGGAGGTCCAGACGACGCCGTACGCGAGGATCGTGGCGTGGTCGGCGTAGTCCGCCAGGAGATCTTCCGCCTCGTGAGGCTGGGGTGTGGCGAAGAAACAGGCAGCCAGCAGGACGACCGTGACGACAGGCACGGCCTTGTGCAGTCTGGATACGCGGATCCCGGTCTTCGACTCGGCCATGTCGGCGACGAAGGTGAGGACCGACGCTGCTGCGACGGTCCCGCAGATGTGTTTGATCAGAAACGACAGGTTGGTGACGTGCAGATGCTCGTCGACCGCCGCCGCGATGGCGACCGGCCGGACCGTCATGGCCAGAGCGAGTGCCGCGAAGGCCAGCCAGAGACTGAGTCGTTCGGGTCTCCGGAAGGCGGAGCGGGCACGCCAGAGGGTGACGGCCCAGAGCAGGACGGCGGGTATCGCGTCAATCATCTATCAGGGAGTCTCAGGAGTCGCTGAGCGCGGCATTGAGCCGGCGCAAGGTGCTGGGGGTGGTCCGGTCGCCGTTTCCACGCAGAGCGGCACGGGTCGCGATGAGGCCGGCCAGCGTCTCCGCGCTCCGCTCCTCCTCGGTCTCGTAGCTTGTGCGGCCAAGGACACCCGTCACGAGATCGGTGTCGAGGTGGTGGAAGGCGCGGCCGAGGGTTTGGCGAGGCGTGTGTCCGAGGAGCATGTGGCTGATCTCGTGCAGCACGATGTGGTCCCGGTGGAGAGGGCTGGTGGCGTCCTCCACGAGGATGTGGTCCGCCTTCTCCGTGGCGAGCCAGGCTCCGCAGGGCAGTTCGTCACCAGTGATCGCCGGGAAGGTGTGCAGGTGGATAGGCCGGCCGCGCTTCTTGGATACGCGGGCGAGTAGTTCCTCGATCTTGAAAGGGTCGGGAAGGTCGAGATTGTCCAGGACGGATTCGAGTCGGATTCCCTGATCTTGGGAGGGCCCCGAACGACCGGACTTCATCTGCCCTCCGACTCCGAACTTCTCGAACGTGCGACTTACCGCCGCGATGCCGTGGTGAGTATATGAATCATTTCCGGTCGCACATCTGGAGGGCTGTAGATTACGTCGGGAAAATGTGGACAATCATGCGCAAGTGGGGTGGCGAATCCTTGCTAATGGGGCATCACTTCACGTCATCGTGATGTTTGCCACTGGAATTCATATCGATGATCGAATCCTCGTCGGGGACCCCGAGGCCTTCGAGTTCGCGGGCGCGTTCGATGAACTCGGTAATGATCTTGAGGCTCTTGTCGGAGAGTCCAGATGCGCGTAGAGCCACTGATCTCACGCCCGCATCGCGCATGGCGGCGAGCGCGTCGAGTTCGGCGGCGATCTTCTCCGATTCGTCGTCGTCGAAGAAGTAGGCGGGCTTCACGCCGAAGAAGGTGGAGAGAGCCTCGAGGTGGCGCTTGGTCGGATTGTCCTTGGCGCCGGTCCTCAGTTGCCAGATGTAGCTCGCGGAGATGGTCGGACCGCCTTGCCGGCGGATGCCTGACGCTACCTCCTCGTAGCTGTACGGGCCGCGGCCCTTCGGGTGGACGGTGGTGAACAGTCGGTCCAGGCGGCCGGCAAGTGTGGCCCCGTCACCCGCCTGTGCCGCAGGTGGGTTGTTCTGGTGGTCCATCGTGGCCGTCCTTCGGTCGCGTCGCCTTCATGGGGGTGGATGGTCGCCCTGTCTTCATTTTCGCCGGTTGACAGCGGCGCCCCATCTCAGTCTAGTGTGATCATCGTGCCATCCACCCATGAAAACGGTCCATGCCGGGGTGGGGCCAAACGACGATGCCCGGGAGCGGCAACTCCCGGGCATCCGTCGGCTGCCCTCGCCGAGGGCACCCAATGATCCGGGGCCGCGTGGCCAGCTTGCAGGCGACAACCGCGCAGCCCCGTCCATGAGGACGGAGTATCACATGCACCCACCCAGCAGGGGAATCCCGGCAGCCTCGACGCGGGGCTGGTGCCAGCGGCTCGAGCGTCGTCGAGCTCGCCGGGAGGGCTGATGGCCCGCATTCGGACAGTCAAGCCCGACCTGTTCGTCAACGAAAGGGTCGCGGCCTGCTCGGTCTCCGCGGTCGTTACCTACATCGGCCTGTTCACCCAGTCCGACGACCACGGGAGGCACCGGGACAACCCGGCGATCATCGCCGGCCTCCTGTGGCCGCTGCGCGCCGAGCACACTCCCGTACATGTGGAGGAGGACCTCCAGCAGCTTGCCGACGCCGGATTGATCTGCCGGTACACCGGCTGCGACGGCAAGCGCTATCTCCACATCACCGGCTGGTACGAGCACCAGAAGATCGACCGGCCCAGCCAGTCCCGTCTCCCGGTCTGCGTCGCCCACAGTAGCGACAAGAGGTGCGGCCCGTGCAAGGGAGTCTGCGTCGAGGCCGAGGCGAACACCCGGGGAGCGCTCGACGAGCCCTCGACGAATCCTCGCCGAGCCGTCGACCCGCACCCCGAACAGCTCGCGCGTCCGCACAGCGACCGCACCATGGCACCGGGCACCGGCGACAACACGTATCCCGACACCAGTGGGACGGCCTCCGCAACGGGAGGGGAACCCGCAGGTCAAGGCCGGTTCGCGGAGGCTTCGACGAACCCTCCGCGAACCCTCGCCGGAGCCTCGACGTCCGGATCCAGGATCATGGATCCTGGATCGTCTTCACCTACGGGGCGCACAGCGCCCGATGGCACGGTCACCGCCGGGAACCTCCTCGCCGAGTACGTGGGCTCCTGCACCGAGCGCCCGCCCGGTGACGTCCTCGGGCACCTCGGTCGCCTGCTGAAGAAGCTGCTCGTCGAAGGCATCGACGTCGACCACATCCGCGCCGGCCTCGCCCGCTACGCCGAGATCCAGGGCCATCCCTCTCGGCTGCCGAGCCTGGTGAACGACGCCATGAATGCCCGCTTCCCTGCCCAGACGGCATCCCGGCCTGGCGCGACGCACCGAGCGTGGACCAACCCGGTCGACGCGGCCGCCGCCTACGCGGAGGAGCTGTGATGAGCCGCGAGCCCGAGCTCCTCGGCGCTGGAGCCCTCCAGCGACTGCAGAGGATCCTCACCGACCGGGGCATGGACCCGCAGCACCTCCCCGAGGCCCCGGACGAGGACCAGCCCTACACCCCGCTGGGCCTGCTGGACGCCCGGATGCTCCCGCGCTACCGGACCGCCCGCGCCGACCGCCCCGAGGTACTGACCTGGACCCGCGATGTGATCGCCCAGGCCGAGGCACCCAACCCCGGCGCGCGCCGGCAGATCACCACCGGCCCCAGCCTGCTCCTGGCCGGCGTCACCGGCGCGGGCAAGACCCACCAGGTGTACGGCGCGGTCCGAACCCTCGTCGAAGCGGGCATCGTCGTCCGGTGGCGGGCCACCACGACCGCCGACCTCTACGCCGACCTGCGCCCACGCCCCGGACGCGACACCGAACGCGAACTCGAGACGGTCAGCCGCTACCCGCTGCTGATCCTGGACGACCTCGGCGCGGCCAAGATCTCCGAGTGGGTCGAGGAGATCACCTACCGGCTGATCAACCGCCGGTACAACCTGATGCTCCCCACGCTGATCACCACCAACCTCGCCATGCGCGACCTCCGCGAACACCTCGGGGACCGCGTCGCCTCCCGACTCGCCGAGATGACCACCCGGGTCACCTTTGAGCCCGTCGACCGCAGACGCCAGCCCCACGCCGCCTGACCGGCCGCAGGCCGCCACGCCGGGCCGCGCACCCAGCGCGTCGCCCCACGTACTTCCCGACCCAGCAATACCTCTCCGCCGACGCCCACCGTGCGCGGAGAGTGATCGGAGCAACCGCGTGAACCCCACGACGATCAGCCCTGCCCGTCACCGGCCGCTCGGCGACCACAGCTGGCAGGACGAGGCTGTCTGCCAGAGCACCGGGTACAACCCGGTGGACCCCGAGATCTTCTTCCCCGAGCCCGACGAGACCGCCAAGATCACCGCAGCGAAGTCGCTGTGCGGCCAGTGCCCGGTCCGCCGCACCTGCCTGGACACCGCCCTTGAAGGCGGCGACACCCACGGCATCCGGGGAGGAATGACGGAGGAGGAGCGCGCACCGCTGCACGAGAAGCTCGCCAGCCGCCTCGACTACAGCCGCGTCAACGCCACCATCGCCGGGCGCGACATCCACCTCACCAAGGCCGAGCGCCGCGCGGTCGTCCACGCCGCCTACCAGCACGGTCTGTCCGAACAGCGCCTCGCTTGGCTCCTGAAGGTCACCGAGGAGCACGCCCAGAAGCTGTACCGCGAGACCCGCCGAGCCCTTCGCAACCGAGACCTGAAGAAAACGCCGCAGGCCACCGCGCACTCCGAGTCCGGCGGCGAGCGCTTGGGCCGCGATGACTTCGGGACGGCGGCGTGACCATCGCGAATGCGCCCAAGACGGCGCCCATCACCGGATGGGACCGCGCGGTTGTCATCGCCCTCGGCGGCGCGGGATGCGCCCTGAGCTACGACGCCCTCCAGCAGATGGCCATCGCCGTCCACGTCCGCGGTTTCCTGACCTACCTCTTCCCGCTGGTGATCGACGGGTTCATCGCCTACGGCATCCGGGCCCTGCTGGTCCTGCGCGACGCACCCCTGCGCGCCCGGCTCTACGTCTGGACGCTCTTCGGTACGGCCACCGCCGCCAGTATCTGGGCCAACGCGCTGCACGCGGTCAGGCTCAACGAGGAAGCTGCCCCGGCCACTGGGCTGAGGCTCGGGGACACGGTGGTCGCGGTGCTGTCCACCGTCGCCCCGCTTGCCCTGGCCGGCGCAGTCCACCTGTACATCATCATTGCCCGAGGGCCGGTCAAGGACAGTGACCGAGATGACCGCGACGACCTCGGTCAGGCCGGTCAGCTCGGTCAGGTCGACCGCCCGGAACGTCTCCCGGTCACTCGGACTGACCGGCCCGGTCAGCGGCAGCCGCAGGTCGGTCAGGTCGGCGCCGGACAGCCGGTCACTGCCCTGACCGGCCGGCCGAGACTGTCCCTGGACAAGGAGGGCACGGGCCCCCGGTCACTGACCGGGGACAACGCGTCGGCGGGCAGCACCGGCCCGGACACCGGCCACCGCGACTTGGAGCACAAGGCCGCTGACCTGCCCGGACATTCAGACATCGTGTCGCAGGTAACTGACCGCCCGGTCGGCACAGAGCCGGCCGCCGGCGACCGGGACAGCCGACAGCCGGTCACTGCCAGGCCGGTCACCCAACCCCCGGTCAATGACCGGGACACCCGGTCAACCCGTGACCGACGGCCTGACCTGGACACCGAGGAACTGCTGGAGATCGCCCGGTCAGCGGTCAGGGCCGAGGACAAGCTGACCCGCAAGGTGGTCGCCCAGGCGATCCGCGGTCAGCAGATCCCGCTGTCCAGCGACACCCTGACCGCCCTGATGGCCCAGCTCCGCGAGCAGCACCGACAACCGGTCACCTCCGCCCGGAACTGACCGAACCTCACGGAGGGGGTGACCGAGCCGGTCACCTCGGCCGGTCACCCGCTCCCGGACACTCGCCCCACATCCCTCCAGAGCAGAAGCGGAGAGCACCCGATGCGCACCCGCCCGGCCACACCCGCCGAAGTCGACTCCTGGCTGACCGTCCTGCACCAGCACGGCCACCTCCATCGCGCCCAGTCCGGCCCCGACACCACCTGGATCGTGCAACGAGAGCAGCACGATTGCCCCTGGACCCTGCACCACCCGGTCCTGGCCATGGACTGGATCGAGGAACTCGTCCGCGAAATCCAGCAGCAGGACCCGGAGACGAGCCGGTGACCACCAACGACCCGGCGGTCCCCACCGCCGGACAGAAGCGTGACCCCACGACGGCTCCTGGCGGAGCAAGCTATCGCGTACGACGGTCCTACGGCCCGTCGTACGCACTTGCCCCCGCCCCAGAGGGCGGGGGAAGCCCGGCTGGTTCCCGAGCGAGGGCGCTCGGGAACCAGCCGGGCAACCGGCACCAGGGGGCGCCCATCGGCCGCATCGACGACGCGGCGAACGACCTGGTGACCAGGCGGCTGTGATGGTTCCCGACATCGGACGCGGCTCCCGCACCCACGGACTCCTCGTCTACCTCTACGGCCCCGGCAAGCGCGAGGAGCACACCGACGCGCACCTCGTCGGCTCCTGGGACGGCTTCGCCCCCGACCCCGGCCGCGACACCGACCCGCACGTCACCCTCGCCCGCCTCACCGCCGCCCTCGACCTCCGGGTCAAGCAGGCTGGCGATCGCGCGCCTGCCAAGCACGTGTGGCACTGCTCGGTCCGGACCGCCCCCGGCGACCGGCGGCTCTCCGACGAGGAGTGGAACGCCGTCGCCCAGCGCATCGTCCACGCCACCGGCATCGCCCCGGACGGTGATCCCGACGGCTGCCGGTGGATCGCCGTCCGCCACGCGGAAGACCACATCCACATCGTCGCCACCCTGGTCCGCGGCGACTTGCGCAATCCCCGCCTCAACTACGACTTCAACAAGGCCCAGGCCGAATGCCGACGCATCGAGAAGGAGATGGGCCTGCGCCGCCTCAACGCCGGCGACGGCACCGCAGCGAAAAACCCCACCAGCGCCGAGAGGTTCAAGGCCGAACGCACCGGCCGACCCGAGACCTCCCGCGAGACGCTCCGCGAAGCCGTCCGCCAGGCCGTCGCCGGAGCGGACGACGAGAAGGAGTTCTTCACCCGGCTCCACGAGGCGGGCCTGCGCGTAAAAGTGCGCCACGCCCCGTCCGGCGACGCGCTCGGCTACAACGTGGCCCTGCCCGGCGACCGCAACCGCAACGGTGAACCGGTCTGGTACCCCGGCTCCAAGCTGGCCCCCGACCTGTCCCTCCCGAAGATCCGTCTCCGGCTGGCCGACGGTACCGCCGAGCGCACAACGCCCTCGGCCGACGGCGACAGGGCGGACTGGTCCCCGCCCGCCCGAGAACGACGCAGCGCCACCAGCATCGCCGAGCGTGCCGCCCTCCTCCTAGACGGCGGCGCTGATGAAGCCGCCGCCCAGCTCGTCGGCGTCGGGGAATTCCTGGACGCGGTCGCCCAGACCTCCCCGGCCGCCACCCGCGCAGAGCTGGCTGCAGCTGCCCGAGCCTTCGAGCGGGCGACCCGCAGCCACATCCGAGCAGAGCGCGCCGACACCCGGGCTCTCCGCTCGGCCGCCCGCGGAATCGTTCAGGCCGGCGGCGCTCTCGGCCGTGGCGAGGACGGCGGCACCACCGCCATGCTCGTCTCCACCCTGGTCCTGGTCACCCTCGCCGCCGCCCGCTGGCACTCCGCCCGCGGTCACGCCCAGCAGGCTCATGCCTCCCGACAGGCCGCCGAGCATCTGCGAACGGCCTACCGTCAGGCCGCTGCCACGCCGATGCGGGTGCTGCACGATCAGGGCCGTGTCCTCCCCGAGGCCCAACGCCGGACGCACGAGGCCACCCTCCGCGCGGCTCTGCCGGAGCAGGGCGTACGAGCAGACGACATGCCGACGAAGTCCGACGCCCTGATCGCCACCCTCGCCCAGGCCGAGCAGGCAGGCCACGACCCCGAAGCCCTCCTGCGACAGGCCATCAACATGCGCGAACTCAACACCGCCGACGACGTGAACGATGTCCTGGTCTGGCGCCTGCGCCGCCTCGCCCAGCTCCCCGCCCACCCGGGCGAAGCTCCCCGTCGCCCGCAGGCCGGCATCCGCCCGACCAAGAGCTCAGCCAACCGCCCCAGTGAACGGAACGCACCCACAGTGGCGCCGCGCCCTGCCGTCTATGACCCGCGCAGCCGCCCACCGCGCCGCTGATCAGCACGTCCGGAAGGTCGGCCACCGACCGGCCGGACTCCACGAAACCCTCTGGACAGCCGGTTCCACCAGCTATTACGGATGAAAACAGGAAGCCCTCGACCGGGAGATGACGCTCGTGCTCAGAACCACCGACCGCACCACGGAGCCGGCACCCGCGCTGCCCGTCCTTCCCACCGGCACCGACCCCCTGCTGCAACTCCGGTACGAGACGCAGCCTGCCGACGGTCCCGGCGCGACACGCTGCGTCAGCCACCCACACGAACTCGCCCTCGGCGGCATCCCCGTGATGTGCTCGGCCTGCCGAGCCCGACGCGACTGGCTGCTCATCAGCCACGGCCGCAACGTCTGGATCAGCTGCCGGTGCAGCAACCAGTGGATCGAACCCGAGATCAGCCGCGCCGACTTCGACGCCCTGATCGCTGGCCCGTACGGCACGACCTACCCCACCGTCGAGCAGGGCCTCATCGCGCTCGGCTTCGACGGTGCTTTCGCCGGCATCTACCTGGGGTAGACGAGCGGGGTACAGAAAGCCGAGGCCGGGCACCTCGCCGAAGAGGGGCATCAGCGTCTTCGTCGGCCAAGCGCCCGAATCGGTAGGGTCCGGCCATGCATGAGATAGGCAAGCGGAAGGGTGGGCGCTTGGCACCGGGTTCGTCGTGGGTGCCTTGCTTGTCCTGGCGTGGTCTGGGTGGCTGGACAACGACCGGGCGGCGACGATCGCTGCGGTTGCTGCGGCGGTGGCGGCGTTCGGGTCGTGGGAGGCAACGCACAGGTCGAGCACGACGGCGGAGAAGTCCCGTGAGACTGCCGAGAGGTCGTACGAGGCGGCGGTGGCCGCGCAGGCGACGGCCGAGTCGATGGCAGCTGTTGAGCGGGAGCGGCGCCATGAGGAGCTGCTCCCTGAGCTGGAGGTAGAGATCCGCAGGCCCAGCGCGGGTACCGACAGAGCGTCGCTGTTCGTCGTCTTGAGAGGGCCCAGTGGTCTGCCGGGTCTGGACGACATCACGGTGGACATCCGTGACGACGGACTACTACGGACAGCATCGCCTGGGCGTCCGCCCACGGCGCAGGACATCGCGAAGCAGATCTGGGGCCCGCTGCACTTCATCCCGGGCATCGATGGCGTCGCCGACCCGGGGCGGACTGCGTGGAGCAATGGCCCGCTGGAGCCGGGCGACGCCATGCGGCGGGACATGCGCGATACCCAGCCGCCCTTCTGGATGGACTACCCCCAAGCGGCCCAGCACTGGTGCCAGGACTACGAAGGCAAAGCCGTCCGACTTCGGATCAAGTGCACGCGGAGCGGCTACGAGCCCTGGTACCTGTTCAAGGACGTCATCATCACCCCAGCCCCCGAGGCTGCCGGGTAGTAAGACGGCGCCTCCACACGGGACTCCAGGGGTGAAACCATCCTGCGGGTGTTCGACGCCACCTGATGCGCGAGCCGGGCAGCGCCGCTAGAACAGCGCCGGGTGCTCGTCCTCGGCGCTCTGCTCGGGAAGCTGGAGCTGGTGGATGTCCGCCAGCTCCACGGCCCGGAGCGAGGCGCTGCACGACACGAGGACGCCCTGGAAATCGCGGTGCATCCCGGGGTGGTCGTGCCGGGCGATCTTCCACAGGCCGACGCCGGCGGGGATCGCGGCGACATCCCGGCCGCAGTCGTGGCAGTTGACGCGGGGCATCTTCATGGCGCCCATGGTGCCGGACGGGGGTGACAGCCGGGGCGCAGTGGGGGAGAAGGCCGCCTGGTTGGTCGTCCGTCACCAGCGGCCGGCAGACGCCTTGAGAGTCAGTGCAGGTAGTAGCAATCGCCGACGGCGAGAGGTCCGGGACAGTCGAGCGACTCCTTTTCGCACGGGGTATCCCCAGTGCGGCTGGTCGTCGGCCAAGGTGTCCTCCTCCTCGGGGGTGAGAGCGTACGCACATGCGGCCGGGCGTACGTCAAAGCCGCCCCTGCCTGATCGGCGAGGGGCGGCCGTCTGAGGTTCTCGGTTCAGACCTCGGCGAGGCGGTTCGAGAGGTCGAGGGCGTCAGTCGCGAACGCGAGGGCGGCACACAGGCCGGTCACTTCGTGGAGGGTCGGGCGGACCAGGCGCGGCCAGTCGTCTGGGGCGGCGGGCCAGGAGGCGAGGTGTACCTCGGTGGTGGCCAGGCCCAGGTGGGCGGTGACGTTCCAGCCGGAGCGAGAGGCGTGCTCCCAGTGGAGGCGAATGCGACCGAGGGGGAGCTTCGGGGTTCTGGCGGCGAGCCACGTGACGTCGAGTGGGCCGTCGTGCCGGGTGGAGACGCGTTGGACCAGCGCGCCGCGTACGCCGTCCGGCATGGGATGTACGGCGAGGCGGTGCAGCGGAAGGGTGTGCGACGAGATAGAAGCCTCCGGAGAGAAGTGGAAAGGGTCAGGACCAGGTGAGGGCGTCGCGTACCGACGTGGGGAGGTAGTCCTCCTGGCCGTCGTCGGGGATGAACGCCTTGCCGTCCTGGACGACGACCTCGGTCCCCACGTAGTGAGTGAAGGGGAAGTCGGGGTTGACGGCGAGGCGGATCGGCAGGGTGGGATCAAGGGCCTGGAGCTGGCGGAGTAGATGGCCGACAGTCATGTACTGGGGCAAGGAAGCCTCCGAGAGCGGTACGGGTGGGCGGGTCGGAGCATCAGGAAACGTCGAGACGGAGCAGGTCCCGGAGGACCTTCGGCCTCGGGATGTGGCTGGCGAGGTGCCGTTTGCGGCACTCGTTTGCGGCACTCGTTGACGTAGCCCTTGCCGCGTTGCTTCATCTCCCAGTTGCCGCACGAGCAGACGGCCTGGGTGTACGAGCGCCCCGAACAGTCGGCGTGAAGCGGCTTGCCGGAGCTGGTGTGTGGTCCGCCGGGCAGAGGGTGCCGTCGGCGTGGTGGTTGGTGAGCGGGGCGTGGAAAGGCACGGCGAGTTCCTCGTGTTGGGGAGGAGCCTTCGAACGGCCGCGGTGGCGAACGTCAGAGGGCTCGGTCATTCGGAGTGGTCGCGCTGCCACTGGCGTCGTTCGGCTCGGCGGGCGGCCCGCCGGCGAAGAGGCTTGGCGTGGCGGCTGTACTGACCGGGCAGGTAGTAGCAGGTGCAGCGACGGGCGAAGGCGCACTGACGGCGGTAGCCGGGACGGGTGGCCAGGAGCATGCGTGCGATCGGACCTCCTGCTGGGCCAGCGACCGTGGACGGGCCGGTCGGCCTGCAGGGGGACCCGAGAACAGGTGCCGGTGAGCGGGCCGGGCCGGTGGTGCAGCCCGCTCACCGATTCAGCGCGGGGAGTGCGCGACGAGGGCGGCGACGAACCCGGCTACCGCCTCGGCGGGGGTGTGGGTACCGAACTCCTGGACCCATGCGTCGCCTTCGGTGGGCTGCACCTGGACCCGCCAGACGATGTCGCGTGTCCAGGCGGCGGGGTCCTCAGGGAGCCAGCCGACGTAGACGCGGCCGTCCGGGCTCGTCGCGTGGACGTTGGCCTCCGGGGTGTCGACGACTGTCCAGTCGAGGGCGTGGAGGAGTTCGAGCACTGGGCCCGCGCAGTGGTCCGAGGACAGCCAGTGGCGGTCTTCCACGGAGGGGCCGACGACGGCGGGCTGGAGGGTGGCAGAGGCGTTCACGGTTGGACGATCCCTTCGTTGACCTGCGGTTTTTCCCGACACCCGTACGTTGACATGGGGTGTGCCGAAGTCCGTAGTCGTTTCCCGGGATGCCCGTCTGCCGTGGGCGAACTGATCACGGGCAGACGTCCAGAACGCCGGCGGCACGGGAATGGAACGACGGCCGGGGTCGTCGTAACCGAGTTACGGCAGCGGGCCGTACGGGGTCGAAGAGGGAGCAGAGATGACGGAGTCGGGCAGACATTGGGACGGGGCCGGGCTGGAGCGCAAGATCCGCGCTGCCGGGCGGCCGTGGACCGTGGGTGACATCGCGATGGTCGCCGACGGCCAGTGGGGCGTCGGCGTGCAGTCCGACAGGTGGGCGGACGAGGACACGGTGGTGGAGCACCGGGTCGCGGAAGGACGGCACGTCGAGCTGACGGTGGAGGAGCTGGCCCGCGTGGTGGGCGCCCGCACCGAGGACGCCCATCACGACGAAGACCTTGCCTGACCGTTCAGCGGCGCGGCCTCGGGGCGGGCGCCGGCGACCCGACGACGGCCGCAGGAAGGCTGGTCGGGCACCTGGCCCGGGGCATGCGAAGCGAGCCCCGAGCGGGCGACAGCGGCCCGGGACAGATTCGCCGCCGGGCCCCGGTCCGTCGTCGAAGAGGCTTCGCGTGCCTCGACCACACGCCGGATCGCCTGCACGTACGCACTGCTCTCGGCGAGCGCGACGCGAAGGTCGGCCGCCGAGCTGACGAGCCGGTCCAGCTCGTAGAAGGCCGGCACATACCCGGGCCGGGCCATGGCGTGCAGACGATCCTGGTGAACGGACACCGCGTTGTCGGTGATGGCCAGGGCCGTACGGATGTGCATGGCCGAGCGCAGGAGCGGGTCGTCGCAGGGGCGACGGACCGCGAGGACTTCCAGGACCTCGATGGGCTGACCCCAGGCTTTCTCGATCATGGAAGTGGCCTGGTCGAGCGCGGCGGTGTCGGGCATGGAGGAACTCCTGTTGTCCGGAGGGGCGGAGGGGGCGTCCGGGAAGGTCCGGGCGGGGGTCAGCGGCTGTGCCGGGGAGCCGACGAAGCGGCCGGCGGCCGGGCTGCGGCTGCGGGCGCGAGGGTGCTCGATCGCTTCTGCGCCGAGGACGTGGTGCGGCTCTGGGCCGCCATCACGCGGAGGTCGGCTGCTGTCCGCGGAACGCGCGCGGCACGGCGTACGGCCTCGGTAACGGCGGTGCGGCGTACGTCGAGCGGAGTCGGAGAGCGAGAGACCCGGGGATCGGCAGCCGGGCCGACCGGCGTCAGCGTGACCAGCGGTTCCACCTCGCGGTGGATCATGTGCCGTTCACGGATCACCGGGGCCGAACCGGCCATGACGGCCGCCGTCGCAGCGATCAGATGGGACGGAGTGCGGGCCGTGAACACCGCCTCCGCCCGCGTACCCCAGCCTCGGGGACCAGCCCACAGCATGACGGTTTCGGCGTCCCGTCCGCCGCGAAGGGTATCGATCTCGACACCTGCCAGCCCGTCGGGAGCGGTGATCTCGACGGTTCCGTACTTGGCTGTCCCTCGGCGCCAGCCGGCATCGAGCAGCGGCTGGACGGCATCAGCCCAGTACAACGACGGGTCCGCCAGGAAGCGTCCGTTGTTCTCGTACGGGTCGGATTCGGCGTAGTCGCGGGCCAGGGCGGTGGTGAGGCCGGCAACGATCTCGGCCGGGGTGACGTGGTTGAAGGTTGCCGTCCAGCGGGGCGTGGCGATGGCCTCCTCGGCCGCGGTGATCCTCCACAGCTCGAAGTCGTCGCCGAACCAGCCGACCCTGATGCGCTGGTCGGGAGAGGTGACGAGGAGCTGGCAGGGGCCGTCGTCGAGGTAGTGGTGCGGCCAGTGGGCCACGGGGGCGAAGCCGGCGTTTCCGGTCCCGTTGGAGCCGGCGAGATACATGGGGCTGACCAGCACCTCTTCGTGGCGGGACGGGTCGGGAAGGGCGGACATGGTGGAAGCTCCAGGCGCGTGTGGGAGGAGGGGAACGCGCCCGCGTGCGCAGCGTGGTGAAGGGCTGGAGCGCACGCGGACGCTGTGGCGACGGCGGGGTGCCTCTGGTTCTGGGCGCCACCCGGATCACGTGACCCGTCCCCAGGTCGACTGGGCGGTTACGGCCGTCGGCACCCGCGGTTGAGGCTGGGGAGCATGGCTGAACAGGGCGCTCGGTACGGCAGCGCTCCGGCGCAGGGCTGCTGCGGTCCGGGCGCCGTCCGACCCCAACGGGACGCCAGGGTGGGTCCGCTGGGGCACTGTGACGGAAGCGGGCGGCGACAGGACCCGCTGCGTGGCCAAGGGGAGCGCTCCAGTGCTCGACGGTCGCGTAGACGGGACCGAGCGTCTGGCCGGCATCCGTCAGCACGTAGGGGTCGCCGTGACGTGGCCTCGTGCGGGTGACCAGACCGTCGGCCTGAAGCCAGAGAAGACGCTGCCGGGTGAGGGCGACGTCCAGGCCGATGTCTTCGGCGATGTGGACGAACCGCATCGGGCCGCCCGCGTCGAGGACCTGGATCACGGCGGTGGAGTGCCGCAGCCGCAGACGCTGTACGGCGTCCTCGACGTGTTCGGCTTCGGCCATCCTGTCGGGCGACAAGTAGGCGCGGGACCAGTCAGCCAAGATGCGGTGCACGGGCGCCAGGGACTCGCCGAGCACGCTGAGTCGGTACGGAGCCCCGTAGCGCTCGTCGGTTCGGACGACCAACCCGTCAGTGTGCATGGCGGCCAGCCGCTTGCCGACGAACTGCTCGCTGACGAAGGGGAGCCTGGCGGCGACGTCCCGTACACGCATGGGACCGGCCCTCCTGGGCCGAGGTCATCGCCGCCCAGACGGTCCGCTTCGGCCCCATCAGGGAGAGCGCGTCCTCGATGCGCTGGGCATCGAACGAACCGATGGGAAAGGTGGAGGGCTGTTCGGGCGTATCGCACGGGTTCATTCGGCCGCCTCCATCCGGGCGAGCAGTGAACGGACCAGGGTGGGCAGGCTGCCAGGTCCGTCGCCGAGCCAGACGTGGTCGGTTGCCTCATCGAGGACGTATGCGGCGTCTTCGAGCAGGCCGCTGGAGATCTCCAAGCAGGCGTCGGCGATCCGGGAGGCGGCGAGCAGAGACTCGGAGAGGACCTCGACGTAGTCGTCCGGCGCGAGGCCGGCGGCCTCGGCTGCGGTGCGGATCGCCGCCAACTCCAGCGCGTTGAACGCGAAGTCGAACCCGTCTTCCTCCTCGGTGTCCTCGGTCGCGGCGAAGGCCAGGTCCCGAGGTTTCGTGGGGATGCCCACGCGCGTGCAGATCTGGTCGACGGCGGTGGTCAACTCGGCGAGGGACTCGGTGAGCCAGCCCAGCGCAGAGGCGTAGGAGGCCAAGGCGAACAGACCCGCCGGCGTGGCGGGACGCGGCTCGGAGGCCAAGAGCTCTTCGAGCCGGTTGGTCAGTTCGTCCACCACGCGCGGGCCGGCGGACAGCGCGCCCAGTACGGGGTGCAGGTAGGAGCGGCTGGCGACCGTCGGGTACTCGGCGGCGAGGATGCCGGAGACGCTCTGCGCGGCCTCGGTGAGAAGGCCGGCCAGATCGGGGCGGGTCAGCGGAGCGCGGTGGGTGGTCATTGCTGGGGAACCTTTCGGGGCGCGGGGGCCAGGGCCGGGGCTGCTGGCGGAGTTGCCGGACCTGCCGTCGGCCGGTCGACGGTGAGCGACGACCGAGACTGGGCGGCGCGTACGCGGGCCTCGTCGGCGGAGGCCGTCTCGGCGTCCTGCCGCGGGCGGGTACGCAGGTGGGCCGAGCGGTAGACCGCGTAGTCCTTCCGGCTCCCGGCGGCGACGAGGTAGATCTCGCGCTTGTGGGCTGAGGCCGGTGGAGCGGGGCGGAACTGGATGACCATCCGGTAGGCGACGGAGGGGTCGACGTAGACCTTGTGGAAGCCAGCGAGGCGGCCCTTCAACGGCAGGCAGTCGTCACTTCCGTGGACAAGGTTCTGCAGTTCCAGCAGCACCAAATCGCGGATGCTGTCGGGAAGTTCCCGGAGGTCCGAGATGGCGTCAGGGTGTGCGGCGAAGGCGAAGCGGGCGCGGCTCACAGCAGCTTCCCCTGTACCGGACGCTGGGCCGCTCCCGCCGGGGTCGTGCGGGGGGCGTCCAGGCTGGCCTTCGACGTTGCGGAGGCACCGGCCGACCGGGCGAGGGCGATACGGGCGATGCGGGCCCGGACGACGGCACCGTTGTGATCGCTGTACTCCGGCGGTTCCGGCAGCGGGCCGCTGCGGTCGTCCAGCCAGGCGCGGGCGGCGCCGACGTCGGCGAAGGCGCCCTCGCGCAGCGTGTACGTGCCAGCGTCGTGGTTCCACTCTTCGTGGAAGACACGAACCGGTGCCTGACCGGCACTGGAGTCGCGGGCCAGCGTCCACGTCTCGCACGGATCGGAGTCCGAGGTGTGGTTGTCGAGGACCTCGTACCGGGTGCCCGACTCGCGGATCTGCCGCTCGACCCACACCGTGAGGTCGTCGGCGGGCTTCATTACGCCGTCGCGGATCTTGGCGATCTTCTCGGGCGGACAACCGCGTTCGACCAGCCACGCCTGGGCGAAGGACGCCGTGGCGTGGTAGCTCGTCTCCAAGGTGAAAGTGAACCAGGTGAGATCCCGGGCGACGGCGATCGCTATGACCTGGGGCGCGCCAGGCACTCCCCACGTGGCCGACTGGTCGTGGGCGACGACGAAGCTGTGGGAGCCGTTGGGCGTGGTGTGGTGCTGGGACAGCGCCGTCAGGTCACCGGACCAGAACCTCTCCGCTGCCTCCTCGGACGCGGCATCGGCGGGCGCGAGTTTGCCGAGGCCAAAATCGAAGGCGAAGTCGAGGCCGTCGTTCACGCCGTCATCCCGACTGCTCGGGCGCCGGGGTGGCCAGCACGCGGTGGTTGGGGCGGTTCGCGCTCGTCGTACACGCGGCGAACGGACCGTCGGGGGCGCGCAGGTGCACCAGCGCCTGGTCCAGGTGGTCGCGGTGCCAGGCCGAAGGACCGGACAGGCCGGCCTCCGTATCGGTGAACTGCTGCCACGCGAGCCAGAGTGCGTGCAGCCGGGCGACGGCCTCCGGGTGCTCGTGCCACTGCGCGCACCAGGGGCGAGTCGTGCTGATCTCCCGGCCGTACACCGGCAGGAGGAGGTGGTTCACCCAGTTGCTGAGGGCAGCGAGTTCGACGGCGTACGCCTCGCCGCCCAGGGCGAGGATGAACACCGAGGTGGGGCCGTTGGTCTTCTCGGGGCCGGCCGCCCCGGCTTCCGCAGCGCCGTCCGTCTGCTGATCAGCAGGGGGTACGGGATCGGGCTCGGAGCCGAGGCGGTCGAGGATGACGCCCTGACGCCTGACCTCCGCGATGGTCTTGGCGAGGGCGCTGGCGAGGTCGTCGAGGTTCTCGTCGGAGACCCGGAACGGCTCAGGGCCGGGGGCGGGGGCGGTCGGGCTGGTGTCGGACATGAGAGCGTGCTCCATCTGTGAGACGGCGACATGCCCGAGAGGATGCGGAGAATCCGTGGTTTGGCCCGGCCGGGAAAACCCGCTAGGGAGCCGCTATCCGGCCGCGCAGCGCGGACAGCGCGGGAACGGTGGTGCCAGCAACTGCAGAGCTCGAGTGGCCTGTTGGGGGACGACGCCGTTGCCGAGCGCGGTGAGCTGCGCCGGGCGTCCGAGTCCCGGGGTGGCGGTGACCCAGCTGGCGTCGAGGCCCTGCATCCACTCGACGAAGTCGGCGCGGAGCCGACCGGCCGCGTCCGTGGGCGTCGGCGCGGGGCGGGTGAGCGTCTCCCATCGGGTGATGGCGGCTGCGTACGGTCCCCATCGCCGCTCGACTCCTTGGCTTCTGGGGACGGTTCCGCCCACAGCGGCAGGACCACCACCGACAGGGGAGGGCGCCACCCCTTGCCGGGGCGGCGGCCCGGGGTGCCCGTGTCGCTGGCCCGGGGTGTGGGCAGCAGCGACGCCGCCGCACTGGGCAGGGTCATGTCCCCATTGCCGTGCCGCTGGTTGGGAGATCCCTTGATCCCGTCCGACGCCTTCGGGGTCGGCAGGAGGAGCCACTCGACCTCGTCGGCCAGGTTCGGACCGTGGCCCCCGCTTTTCCTCTTGGCCGGGTGCTGGGAGCCGCCGTTCTTGCCGATGTTGCTGGTCGGCGTCTTGAGCAGGGTCTCCGGCGGGCCAGGCCGTGAGGAAGGTCCGTTCGCGCCGGTGCGGGGCTCCGACGTCAGAGGCGCGAAGCACGAGCCACTTCGCGTCGTACCGGAGGTCGGCCAGGGATCCGAGTACGGCACCGAGTGCCCGCAGAGGAGGCTGACCTGCGGTGTCTCCCAGACACCACGGGCAGGGTTCCACGTCGCCAGGGGAACCGGCGGGGGAGGTGAGGAGGCCGCGCACATTCTCGATCACTACCAAGCAGGGTCGGAGGGCCTCGACCGCACGGGCGACGTGCAGCCACAGCCCCGATCGGGTCTGGGAGTTGAGTCCGGCTCGTCGGCCGGCGACCGAGACGTCTTTGACAGGGGAAGCTGGCCGTCAGGACGCACACGCGGGGGACGGTGGACCAGTCGACAGTCGTGATGTCGCCCAGGTTGGGGACGCCGGGCCAGTGGCGGGCCAGGATGCGCGATGCGTTCGGATCGACCTCCGCGTGCCACGCCAGCGTGCCGCCGAGAGCGGACTGCACCCCCAGGTCGAGGCCGCCGTACCCGGAGCAGAGGGACCCGATCAGCGGAGGGCGGGAGACGATGGCGGGCATGTCACCGGCCCCGTACGGTCCGGGGCGCGACAGCCGACGTCGACGCTGCGGGGGTAGCCGGTACGGCCTCGTACACGGGGGTGGTGGTCCGGGTGAGGGCTGCCCGGAGCCGCGAGGACGGCGGCGAGACCACTGCCGAGGCGGCGTGCAGGGAGTCGGCCGCCTCCCGCAGGGCCATGTCCGCTGTCCCGAGCGCCTCGTCGATCACCCGCCCCGCCGCCTCCCTGGCATCCCGGATGTCGGGCCGGTCGTGCAGGTGCTCGGTCTGTTCCAGGAACGCGAGCCGCTGGGCCACTTCCCCGAGGGCGACTGCCGCCTCACCAGCGGGCCGCACGGCGGCGGAGAAGCTGGACACGGCCAGGGAAGTGTGAGAGCCGTGTTCCCTGTTGACGGTGCGGAAGAGGACCTCGTCGCCCAGCTCGGTGATCAGTTTGCCGAGTTCGGAGATCTGCTGGGCGACGGCGACGCTGCTGGGGAAGCGGTGAGGGTCGCCGGGGACCGGGAGCTTGCCGCGCTGGGCGTCGAAGGCCGAGGCCGTGGCACGTATGGCCAGGGCGTCGGCGAGAGGGTTCGTGGTCACGATGAATTCCTGTACGTGAGGAGGAGGTGGAAAGGGGTGTCAGCTGTGGTTGCGCGAGGGCGGGCGTGCGGCGGTCGGGGTGGGCCCGGGGCCGAGTCGGCCCGGTGGAGACGGAGCGGGGCGCGGCGTACTGCGGGTGAGGGCCGCGCGCACCCGCGCCGCCGGCGGCCCGTTTTGGGAAGTAGTGATGGCTGGCGCCCATGAAGCCGGCCGGCCGTTCGCGGTCTGCCAGCGGGCGCGGACCTCTTCGAGTGGGCCGAGCGCGTGCAGGGCGTGGTTGATGAGCCGCCCGGGGGCCAGGACCTCGTCCTCGGCAAGGGCGCGGACGGTGCGGGCAGAGGCGGCGGCGGTGCGCGTGAGGGAGGAACGCATCACCTGCTTGCCGAGCCACTCGGCGTCACCGGCCCCCATGCCGTCGCAGATGGTGGCGAACCGGTCGCCTGACAGCGTGCCGTCGGCCAGCAGGCCGCGCCGCTGGGCCTCCCAGAGCAAGGTGATCCGGTCGATGGGCTCGCCCCGGTGGTGCAGCGCCCCCAGGCACCGGTAGGGCTGCCTGTGGACCGGGTCGGCGAAATCCCCGGGCCGTAGCCAGTCCACCACCTCGCCCATGGCCCCCGGCCGCTCGACGAGTACGGCCAGAAGGAACTCCTCGTCCTCGGCAGCCCGATCGGGCTGAGCTGGCGGAGGGGCAGACGGGTCGGGGGCCTGCGATGTCGCGGGCGCGACAGGGCGCGGTTCGGTGCCCCACCGCCGTGCGAGATCGGTGAGCACCCCCGTCAGGACGTCCGCGTAATGCAGCGCTCCCTCGACCTCGCCTCGCAGGGAGCCCGTGCGAGCCTCCTGGTGAAGACGGATCGCGTGCTGGGTGACGGTGCGGTGGATCGCCCCCTCCAGCACCATGCGGCTGTACACCGGAGCGTGCGCCGGACGCGGACAGGCCGAGACCAGGAGGTGGGCGTACGAGGCAGTAAGCCCCCTGACATGGAGGCTGGCCTCGTCGACCGCGTCGGTCACCCACGACAGCGGCACCGGTCCCTCGCCCTCCACCGCAGGGTGGCCGTCGTCCCGGAGCTTGCGCAACGCGGCGAACAGCGCCTGGTGGACCGGCCGGTAGAAGTGATCCGGCGCGAGCCACTCCAGGTGCGAGAGCTGGCCCGGGTCGAGCAGCACCGCGCCGAGGACCGCCTGCTCGGCCTTCAGCAGCGGGTTCATCGACGACCTCGTGAGCTGGAAGCGGACGGCTCACTCGGCCGGGCACGCAGATCGGCGACCGCACGGTCGGCAGCGGCCACCGCCTCAGCGAAGTCGTCCAGCACGGTGGCGAAGGAGGGATCGGCGACGGGAACCGCCCCGGCATCGGCGACCAGCCACCACCGGCCCTCGTGTAGGACGACCGGCGACTGCGCCAGCCTCGCGGAACGCGGCGTAAACGCGCTCATGCCGACAGCCTGAAGTCGTCGTGCCCGACGGACTTCGCCAGGGCCCGCTCGGTGATCGCCTTCGTGGCGCGGGCGGAGGCCGGCCCGACCACCTTGGCGGAGGGCTCCTTGTACCAAGGGCGGATGGAGAGCATGGCGATCCTCAGACCAGTGGCCAGCAGCAGCACCTTGCCCTTGGGCAGAGCGCGGATCGCGTCGGGCGGCAGGATCCGCTCGGTGCGCATGCTCACCGAGGTGGACTTGCCGCCCTCGCTCGTCGACACCGAGACGGTCTGGACGTCGTGGTCGCCGACCTGTCGGCTGAGGCGGTCGGCGAAGTCGGCGTCGTCGATGCCCGATCCGACGATCTTGACGGTGGCGGCCGACCAGAGAGCGTCCATGCCAGCCTCGCCCCAGCAGCGCTGGCCCTGCCGATAGCTCTGCAGGATCGTCATCGGGATGACACCCCGGCTGCCCAGGTGGGAGTACAGGTCTGGGAGGTCCGAGATCCGGCAGACGTTCGCGGCCTCGTCGAGGACGCACAGGGCGGGCGGGTCGAGCCGTCCGCCGGAGCGCTCGGCGACGATCACGGCCGCGCGCATCACGGCGTCGGCCGCCGCCGCGATGATCGCGGACGCGCTGCCTCCGCCGTCCTTGCTCAGCAGGTACAGCGTGTCGCGGGAGGTGGCGAAGGCGAGGGGCTTGAACTCGGGGACGCCCTCGCACGGGGTGACCCAGGCGGCGACCTCAGGGTCGAGCAGGCAGCTCGCGTACTGCCTCGCCGTCTCATAGATGCCGTCGCGGGTCTCGGTCGCGCCGGAGACGGTGCCCTGGAGCTGGGCGGCGACCGCGTCGTGGCCGGCGTCGGTGAGCAGGTCGACCGGGGTTCGGTCGGCGGGGGAGGCGAGCCAGGCCAGCACGTCGGTGATCGGCCGCCGGTGGCTCGCGGCGGCCAGGAACAGGGCGCCGAGCGTGTTGGACGCGGCGGTGGACCAGAAGTCGGAGCCGCTCGACTCGTCCACGCTCGCCGCGACGAAGTGCCCGGCCAGCCGCTTCGCCCCGGCCAGGTCGCGGGCGTCGGCCAGGATGTCCCACCACATCTCGCGCGGATAGTGGGCGATCTGCTGCGGGTCGAGCGTCCAGACCGTGCCGACCTCGGCACGGGCGTCCACCGTCGCGGTGAACGCGTCGTTAGCCGCCTTGTTGGAGGTGAGCAGCACCGGACCGGGAGTCGCGAGGATCGCGGGGATCGCCAACCCGGACGTCTTCCCGCTTCGTGGTGCCATGATCGCGACGATCACGTCCTCCCAGGAGGCGCGGACATCGGCCCGACCCGGGTCGAGGGTGCCGAGCAGGATGCCGCGGTCGGCGGGAGCGACCTCTTTTACACTCCCGGCCGCTCAGGGACGGCCGCAGGCTCTTCGCCTTGGCGGTGATCTCCTTGTCCAGCAGCGGTGCCAGGTCGCTCTTGCGGGCGAGACCGGTCTTGGTACCGGAGCGCCAGCGCAGCCACAGCACCAGGCCGGTGGTGAGCAGGGCCAGGGTGAGCAGGCCGGGGACGACGCGGACGCCGACGAGCAGCGCGGTAGTACTCAGGGTCGGCCACAGCACCTCGGGGTGCAGCAGAGCGTCGGTGGCGCGGAGCGGGGCCCACGGGCCGCTGCCGACGAGGGAGTTGGTGAGGTTGCCGGTCAGCCAGGCGAGGGAGCCGAAAGTCATGGCGGCGCCGAGGGCGCCGAACAGGAGATAGAGGAGCGCGTCGGAGCCGGTGGTGGTCGACGGCGCGGTGGTGCGCGGGGAAGGCACGGGCGGTTCCTTGGGGTGCGAGCGGGCGGGGCGGGGCGCGCTCGGCTCTCGTACAGCTCACGGTCCTACTCCTTGCGGATCGAACGGAACGCTTCATCGGGAGCGGGGGGTGTGCCGCGGACGGGGCGGCGCGGTGGACGGCGGGGCGCTGGTGCCGGTGTTGGTCCGACCGACGGGGTTCGGTTGTCGGCAAGGGCATCGACCGCCCGCGTGAGGTAGGCGGGAGCCAGGACGGCGGGCGCGTACGACGAGATCATCAGAGTCACCGCCGCGGACCAGGGGCGTGCGACGGACGCACGGCCACAGCGGAGTCCGTCGCCTCGACGCCGAGGGACGGGGAGACCTTGGCCTTGGCCACGGCTGGCGAAGTGGCCAGAGCGGCGTCCCGGTGATCGGGCAGTTTCGGGGAGCGCGTCCGCGTCTTGGTTTGGGGCTGTTGCGTGTTGCCGACGCGGCGCAGCTCGGCCTGGGAATCGACGAGTTCGGACTGCGCCGAGCTGACGAACTCCGCAGCGAAGCCGAACCGGTCGGCGAGCGCGTACGCCTCGTCGTCGAGGTCGTTGATGTGCTCGCCCGCTGCCTCCAACGCTTCGCGGACACGCTCCAGAGCGCCGTGCTCGGGGTGAAGGAGAGGGTCGACCGCCCGCTGAAGGTCCGCCTCGTTCTCGGCTGATCGGATCCGGTCGGTGATCTGGAAGAGTTCCGCTCCGGCGGCATAGGGCCCGAGGGCAGGTATCGGAGTGCTCATCCGGGCTACGTCCAGGGAGGGCGCGAGGTCGACACCATAGCGGGCGGCGCGGAGCATCTCGGCCGCGTGCGTGGCGATGGCGACCTGGTCGGCGACCGGGGTGGTGGTGGGCAGGCGATGGTGCCGGCCGTGCCAGTCGTCGATCTGCTGGAAGCCGGCGTGCTTGAGGATCATGGCGGAAAGGTCGTCGTTGGCGCCCTTCGCCACGACGCTGCCGCTGAACTCGGAGGAGATGGTGATCAGAGGAGCGGGCACAGAGGTCTCCTGGGCACGGGAAGTCGGATGAGAGACGGTGGGCAGGTGTCCCAGCTCGCCCGCGATCCGGCCGCACTCGGCCTGCAGGTGGAAGGCGTCGCGGTAGCTGTTGTGGAGACTGCCGTCCTCACGGGCGAGGGTGGCCACGATGTGCACCTGCCGGGGCTGGTTGCGCAGGGCGATCCATCGGCAGGCGTCGGGATCGCCGTCCGGGGCGAGCCCGACGGCGGACACCAGGCGGCGGGCGACGGTGGCCCACTGCGAGTCGGTGAGGCCGGGCCGACGCGGGTCGGAGCGGACCGAACAGACCCAGGTCGGCAGGGTGGGGGCGCGGGCCCCGAGACGCGCGACGGGCGCGTCGAGAGCGTGGGCCAAGTAGGGCAGCGAACCCGGCTCGGCAAGCAGCTCGATCGGCGCTCCGTGACCGTCGCCCGCGATCAACCGGGGGCTGGTGTGGTTGCCGCGTTCACCCGGCCCGTACAGGTACGAGAGCAGGCCGGCGGTGTCGCTGGCGCGCTGCAGGTAGGCGATCACGGTGTGTACCTCGTACTGGAATAGCGGAATGGACCCCAGTGCTCGGGTCGACAGAGAAAGAATCCGCAGAATCAGCGATTTGGCCGGGCCGGAGAACGCTGCTAGGGAAACCGTTCTCCTTAGGTGCGGCGGAGCTGGACCAGCCAGGCGTTCCTGGCCGCCGCGACAGATGTCCGGGAGAGCACTCGAAGGGGTGGATTGCGCCGCGCAACAGGCTGGGGATGGTTAACGCATCTGATCAATCGGCCTAGGAGCAATACCGGTGACTTTGAGCCGTGTTGGTCGTTGGATGTGTTGTGCCAAGGCCTGGGCAGGTGAAGTTGTCGGGTGAGCGGTTGTCGGACCGGATCGCTCTGGGGGTGTTGACGCGGGTGTTTCCGCCCGGGGTGGTGGATGAGGTGATCGCGGAGTGCGGGCGCCGGGAACAGCGTTCCCGGCTGCTGCCGGCCCGGGTGGTGGTGTATTTCGTGCTCGCGATGTGCCTGTTCTCCGGGCAGGGCTATGAGGAAGTCGCCCGGCTGCTGACGCAGGGCCTGGAACGGGTGCGGCAGTGGGAGAAGCCATGGCACGTGCCGACGACGGGTGCGATCGGCAGAGCCCGCAGACGGCTGGGGCCGGAGCCGCTGAAGGCACTGTTCGCGCGGGTTTGCCGACCGGTGGCCGCCCCGGACACGGCCGGCGCCTGGTATCGCGGGTGGCGGCTGGTCGCCGTGGACGGCACCGTCTTCGACGTCCCGGACACCGGGGCGAACAGCACGTACTTCGGCCGTCCCGGTTCTGGCCGGGGACAGCAGCGCAGTGCCTACCCGCAGGTGAGGGTCGCTGCGCTGGTGGAGTGCGGGACACACGCGGTGTTCGCCGCGGCAACCGGCCCGCTGTCGGTTCATGAACAGCATTTGATTCCCGGCCTGCTGGGCCGGCTCGGGCCGGGAATGCTGCTGATGGCCGACCGCGGCATCACCGGCTTCGAGCTGTGGAAGGCCGCTTCGGGCACGGGTGCGGACCTGTTGTGGCGCGTCCGCAAGAACATCGTGCTCCCGTTCCTCGAAGCCTTCGAGGACGGCTCCTACCTGTCCGAGATCGTCGCGGCAGGCGACCGCAAGCGCCAAGATCCGGTCCGGGTCCGCGTCATCGAGTACTCCCTCGGCCGTGAGGACGACGGCACGGTATACCGGCTGATCACGACCGTCTGCAACCCGCAGGAGGCCTCTGCTGCCGACCTGGCGGGCCTCTACCATCAGCGCTGGGAGATCGAGAACACCCTGGACGAGATCAAGACCCACCAAGGTGGCCGTCAGCTGGTCCTGAGATCGCAATACCCCGATGGCGTCGAGCAGGAAATCTACGGCTTCCTCCTCGTCCACCACGCACTTCGGGACGTCATGCACCACACCGCTCACCAGGCCGGCCTCGACCCCGACCGGCTGTCCTTCACCCGCACTCTTCGCATCGCCCGCCGCCACGTCACCGACCAGGCGGCACTTTCCCCCCTCACGACTCAGCCGAGCCCTGACCCACACCATCCGTGAGCTGCTGGAACGGCTCCTGCCACCCCGCAGGCAACGCTCCAACCCCCGCGTCACCAAACGCAAGATGGCCAACTGGCACCTCAAACACACCCACCACCGCAACCCGCCCCGACCACCCACCAGGGCAATCACACTCGTCCCACCCACCAAACCAACCAGCAAGCACCAGAAAAACACCTAAATCACCGGTATTGGGGTTAGGGCGAGTCCGCTGGATGGTTTGATCGGCCCAATGCGCCCGAAGCGATGGCCACCATGAGCAGCCGCCGCTAGGCTCTGTGTTGATCTGTCGAGAGCTATATGGAGTACCGGCGACGTGTCCGACTGGGGGACGGTGTTCCAGCCTCGATCAGGAGCAGATCGCGGATGAGTCTCTAATCGTCGCGGAGTCTCAGCAGGCCATCGAAAGCGGTGGTCGAGCTGAGGCTGCCTGCCGACTGGTCGACCACCCTCATGTGAAGGGATCGACTGGTGCGGCTGACATTCCCCGTTCAGGTGCTTCTTGTGATCGTGTCGTTCATGTCGTCACTGCTCATCGCTGTACTGGCGGGTGTTCTGTCCCATGCGGCAGGAGCGCAGGTTGCGGGCGCCGTGCTGTGCGGCGGCGGTGCGTTCATCGCTTGGATGACCCTGTGCATCACGGTATTGACCGCGCTCGGACTGTTGGGCAATCCCCGAGGGAACGTGCATGCAGACAACCCCGGCTATGGGCCCTCAGCGTGAGCGTGGCGGCCTGGTGGAGTTGAAGCAGCGGATGGCCAGTGGGCCGGCGTTCGCCTCGATCGCCGCAGTGATCTGGCGAGCGGTATGTGGTGACCGGGCACGGGCGGCCTCGGCCCGTACCGACCGGATCCGTTCCTCACAGAGCGGTCGAGGCGGTGGCGTGGGCAGGGCCTTTTCGACCCGTGCCATGTCGACGAGGACGCCGGCGTTGTCCATCCAGGTCAGGGCGTAGTGCCAGCCTTCGGCGTTGCGCATGGCTACGGCGTCCGTGAAGACGGCCTTGGAGCGAGGGTGGTCGGGCAGCAGCGCTTCGGCGACCACCCGGAATTCCGCTTGTACGCGCGCGCCGCCCACCAGCGCTTCGCGTAGGTTCCGAAGCCGGTACGTCCAGTGCCCGGCTGCATGCTCGGCGGGGTCGAGGCGCGGAAGGCTCTGTTCGGCGTGCGCGACCAGGGCGGGACCGTGCTGGAGAAAGGGAGCGAACTGCGTCCACATATCCGCGTCCCGGACCTGTTGGCGCAGGCCGTACCGCTCGTCGAGCGGCCAGTGATCGGCGTCGCACAGGCTGTCCGAGACCGCGTCCCATTCGGCCAGAACGCGCTGGCCGGCAGCCACCGACTTGGCGACCTGACTGAGTTGTGACTCACGGACGGCCTGCTGGTACCGGGGCAGCAGGCGGGTTGTCACTCGGGAGGCCGCTCGCACCGGGTCGTTGCTCACGACGATGCCGTTGCGTGTCTTGGTGGTCGTGGCGGATCCAGTGCCTCGTGGCTCGAACGCGGCGACAAGGAACTCGTCCTTGCGCAGCGGACGGTCGGTGACCAGCAGCTCGATGCCCGAGTCACTGGTGAGCACCGCACTTCGACGCGTGGTGAATTTGGCGAGGGCCCAACTCACGTGTCCGTAATCCCAGACCCGCTCGCTGAGCGGAATCTGGCCTTCGTCCACCCCATGCTCTTGGAGGGCGACAGTCCATGAGCCGGGGAGCCGGGCCGACAACTGCTCGGCGAACTCCGCGAGATCGGCCCGCGTGTCCGGCCGGCGTCGTGAGGGGGCCGACTGGTCCGCGTACTCTGCACCACGGGGCGGCGCCGGGTTCGTCGGTACAGCTTCGTCGAGCGAGGCGTCGTCGATGGCGACGTAGTGGCTGGCCACGGTGTTGTAGAGCTGCTGAAGCGTGGCCCGGACCTCGTTCGGGTGGTTGTCGCCGAGGACATAGGCGAAGTCGGGATGCCCGCTGGTGAAACCGGCATCGAGCAACAGCTGGTGCGCGGAGCCGAAGTCGTCGTGGATGGTGGAGGCGGTGAGTCCGAGCTGCCGGTGCTTGCCCAGCGTGATCCAGGCCAGCTCAGCCACGGCGAGTCCCGCCCTCGTCGTACGCGGCAGGGCGGCGGTCTGTTCCTCGTCGCGCCGCGTCCACAGGATCGGGCGGGCTGCTGACCACAAAGGTGCGGCCGTGTGCGGTGTGGGCGCGGGCGGCGTCGGCGTAGAGCTGGACGAGGCGGCGCAGGCCGCGACGGATCGTGCGCTTCAGATGCATGGTGGGCGTCTTTCTGTACGGAGGGCGTGTTGTGACGAGGAGGAGGGGGAGCCGGGGCGGCGCGGGCCGGCTCCCCCGGGGCTGGCGTGAACGGGAGCGGACGGCTCAGGTATGCATTCGGGCGTCCGTGTCGAACAGTTCGCGCTCGGCCGGGTGCAGGATGTGTTGCGTGATGAAGGAACGGCCGGCGACCTTCCACAGGCCCCGGCCTTTGGTCAGGACGGATACCGCCTGGGTCTCGACGCCGGTCAGGCCGAGTAGCGACGCGGCGGCGGCGAGTTGGTCGGGCTCCTGACGGTAGATGATGCGGGTGGAGCAGTCGGCCAGGAGGCCCTCGGCCAGGACCCGGCCGCGTGAACCGGCATCGCCCGCCGAGAGCAGGTCGCTGAGCCGATGGATGACCATGAGGTTCGCGATGCCGGGACCACGGGAGAGCTTCCACTGACTCTGCATCCGTTCGAGTAGGCCGACGTGCCTCATCAGCCGCCACGCCTCGTCGTAGATCACCCAGCGCCGGCCGCCGGCGGGGTCGGCGAGGGCGGACTCCATCCACGCGCTCGCGCAGGTCATCGCAAGGACCAGGGCGGTGTCGTCTCCGGAGCCGCCGAGGCGGGAGAGGTCGATGGACAGCATCGGCGCGGTCGGATCGAAGGCCACCGTTGAGGGGGCATCGAACATGCCGCTGAGGTCACCGTGCACCAGGCGGCGCAGGGCGTGCGCGAGGTCCTGGGCGGCCGACCCGAGGTGTCCGGCCTGGTGGCCGAGGGCCCGGTCGAGGCGTTCGGGCGAGCCGAGGGCGTGCGCGATCTCTCCGAGCAGCGGCACCGTGCCACGTGCGGCGGCCTCGGCGACGACCAGGTCGAGGGCGAGGTCGAGGGCGGTGTGCTCCATCGGCAGCAGGTCGCGCTTGAGGACGGTGCGCGCCAGGCCGGCCAGGAGCAGCAGGCGGCGCTTTCGGACCTCGGTCGCCCAGTCGTCCTCGCTGATGGAGGCGGGCCGGGCCGGGGCGTCCAGTGGGTTCAGCCGGCCCGGGAGGCCGGGGCCCAGGGCGATGCTGTAGCCGCCGAGGGCCTGTGCGACGCCGGTCCACTCGCCCTTCGGGTCACAGGGGATGTAGATCCGGTAGCCGTGGGCGATCGACCGGGTGGCGATGGACTTCGCCAGCGCGGACTTGCCCATGCCGATGATGCCGGCGAGGACCGCGTTGGGGTTCGTGAAGCCCTCTATCCGGCCGCTGCTGTACAGCGAGAACGGGTCGAAGCAGAAGGCGGCTTCGGCGTGGACGTCGCGGCCGATGAAGATGCCCTCCGCCCCCAGGCCGCCCTCGGCCACGAAGGGGTAGGCCCCCGAAGCGGTGGCGGTGGTCATCCGGTGGGCGGGCAGGCTGAGCTTGCCGCCGCGGGCCGAGGCTGGACCGGGACGACCGGTGGGCGGGTAGGTCGGCCGCAGCTCCGGGTCGAGGGTTTCCTCGGCGTGGTGCTTGGGCGGTGTTCCGGCGAGGCGGGCCTGGCGGCGGGCCTCGGCGAATCCGGCTCGGGCGGCCCTCTGCTGGGCCCGCGGAGCCTTGCGCGGCACGTACAGGGGAGAGGCGCTGGCGCGGGTACGGGGCATGAACGGTTCTCCAGGCAGGTGATGGGGTCAGCGGCGGACGAGGCCGGTGAACGGCGTGTGCAGGTCGGCCGGGGTGGTACGGCGGCGGACGAGGTGTGCGGCGCGTTGGGGGCGCTGGCAGATGGTCAGCTCAGGTGCCCCTTCGGGCAGGCCGGCCTGGCACGCCTCGGGTTCAGGCACCTCGCCGGAGTCCGGCCGGGGCGCCGCGTGGTAGGCGGCGTGGACGTGGTCGGCGGCCTGCCAGATCCGGGTGCGGGCCGTACGAAGCTGGTCGCCCTCGATCGGCACGAGCTGACCGGTACGGGCGGCATGGGCGTCGAGCAGCCCGTGCACCGAGACGAGATGCGCGTGCAGAGCGTCCAGCTCGGCCCGGCTGGTGACGAGCGGGCCGCCGGGGAGGTTGAGCGCGCGGTGGAAGTCGAGCGCGGCGGTGGCGAAGGGCACGAAGTCCTGCGCGGTGCGGCTGGGGGTGCGGGACATGGGAGTGCTCTTTCGAAGGGGGGAAGGGCCGGCGTCAGGCGGAGAGCGCGAGCGGCAGAGCGGCAGCGGTGAATGCTTCGGCCTGCTGCCAGGTCAGCGGCCGGACGTCGAGCTGGGCGCCGACGGCGGCGGTCTCCACGACCGCGCAGGCGGAGCGGAGTTCGTCCTCGGAGTCGGCCGAGACGGTCAGCAGCCCGGTCAGGGCGACATCGGCGTGGCCCGCGATGAGCTGGCGCTCGCGGGATTTGATGTCCTGGTACTCGATCGAGTCCGCCTCGGAGTCGACCTGGCCGCGCCGGGCCCGCTCGGCGGCATCGGCGATCACGCTGGCCTTCTTGCGCTGGACGTCGCGCAGGGCGGCGTCCAGTCCCTTCGGCTCGTAGAAGAGCGACAGCGTGCGCCGGACGCCGCCGGTGAACAGGAGCTGGTGCAGGAAGCCGGCCGACGTTTCGGTCCTCGGCCAGTTTTCCACCCAGTACGTGGCGTGAACGGCCGAGTCGGTCGCGATATGGTCTGCCTTCTCGACGACCACGACGGGTCCGGCGGCTGCGGGCTCGGCCTCGGGACGGCCGGCGGTGGACCACCGGTCCAGCGCCGTGAGGGCCTTGGGGTCGTAGGCGGTGCGCACGACGGCCGCGATCTCGCGGGCGGTGAGCCAGCCGGTGGGGTTGAGCCCGGCAGTCCGCGCGGCCTGGTCGAAGGTGGAGGTCAGCTGCGCCAGGACGCTGAAGGACCCGGTCAGGCCACCGCCGGCCTGGTTGACCAGCCGTCGCGCGGCCTTGGTGTCCAGCGCCACCGCGACGTACGCCTCGTGGGGTGCCGCTGCCGGGCCCGCGCTCTGGATCAGCTCGCTGTAGATCGCGCCGGCCATGGGGGCGTGGGGTCGGCCGTGCTCTTCCCAGTAGCGGCGAAGTGCGTCGCCGGAGTCCGGGACGGTGCGCTCGATGACCTGGATGCGGGCGATCTGCCCGGTGCGGGCCAGCGCGGCCAGTGCGCGTCCCCAGCCGTTGACGTTGGCCTGCTGGGTGCCTGGGTCGAGCAGCGCGTAGGCGCGGGAGGAGACCTTGACCACGGCGGTCAGCGTGCCGCTGTGGGGATCGTGGACCGCACCGTACCTACCGTCGGGGGCGGTGACCACGCGCAGGCTGGCGGCTGTGCCGGGAAGGTGGAGGAGTCCTTCGCGGGTCGGCCGACGGGAGGGCCGGGTGAGCCAGACGAGCTGGCCGCGCATTCGGCGCAGGACGTACCGGGTGACGATCGGAGCCCAGTCCGCGAGGGCGCGGCCACGGTGGCGGACGAAGACGAAGAGGGCGATGACGGCCCACAGCGGGATGAGCTGGAGGGCGCCGACCACGCCGCGGGTGAGGACGACGGCGAGAAGGAGAAGGCCGGTGAGGCCGGCGACGATCAGCTGCGGGGCGGTAAGGCCGAGCAGGATGCCGCGCCTGCTGCGGTGGGGGAACTTCACGGTGGCTGTAGGGGCCTGGTGCTTGCCGGACATGGTGATTCCAGAGGGTGGGATCGGGCGGGGGACGGGGCGCGCGGCGCTCTTCTGGAGGTCATGGGGGGACTCCTCTGCTGGTCGGTCAGCGTGGGGCGGGCCGTGGTGTACGGCCCGCCCCGGGCGTGATGGGTCAGGAACCCGACGGCGGCTGGGTGGGGAACACCCAGTTCGTCGGCGTCGGAGAACCGGTGGCCGACGGTCCGGCAGGGGGCGGCGGCGCAGTCGCGGGGCCGACAGGCGGCAGGGAGGTCATGCTGCCGCCCGGTGCTGATGCGCCGACGAGATAGTCGGAACTGCCGGTGACGCCGTGGACGACCACCTCGGACCCTTCCGCTTCGTCCGCGCTGGGACGCGTGATCAGCGGTGGGATCCCGGGCCGCTGGATCAGGGCCTGGCCCTTGTCGCCGGTCGCGTTCGGGTCCTCGCCGTACCGGAAGCGGGTCTGCTGCTTGGGCGGACCGGCGTCGATACCCTCCTTGCTGAGGTTGCCGCCGGCGGGATTGATGCCGGAGGCGACGCCATCGGCGCCCGCACCGGGGACCTGGTTCGGGCCCTGAGGAGCAGGAGCACCGGTGCCGGCCTGCATCGCCAGGGTGGCCGCGGTCTTCGCCGCCCCGGCGGCGACCGTCATGCCGGCGACGCCGGTGCGGTGCAGGTCGTCGTGGCCGCCGCCGTCGCTGGCCCAGTGGACGAACTTGTACGTCGCGTACGGGCAGAGCAGCACGAGGACCATCACGACGATGCCCGCCATCGCGTCGGACAGGGCCGACATGCCGTCGCTGGCGTCGCTCTTGCCCATGGCGGAGACGCCGATCAGGAAGACCACGGTCATCAGGAGCTTGGAGACGACAAGGGTGGCGGTGGCCTCGATCCAGCCGCGCCGCCACCGCTTGGCCACCTCCCAGCCGCCGCCGGCACCGGCGAACACGGCGAGCGAGACCATGATCAGGACGCCGACCTTGCGGGCGACCATGACGCCCCAGTAGAGGAAGGCGCCGATCGCGCACCCGAGGGCGACCAGGGCTGGGACGCCCCAGCCGAGGCCGTACATCGCCCCCAACTGGTTGACCTTCACCACGCGCCGGATCGCGTCGTCGACGGAGGTGTTGGCCGCTTGGAACAGTCCGTCGGAGAGGACGTCGACCACGGTGATGGCGACGGTGGTGAAGGCGATGGCGGAGAAGCTGAAGAGGACGCCGGTCATGGTGCCGAACGCGGCCTGAGCAAGGGCGCGTTCGTCGCGTCGCCAGGCGGCGGTCATGAGCTGGATGCAGAAGATGCCGACGGTCAGGGCGAGCCCGATGGGCAGCAGGAGTTCGTAGTTGTCCCGGAACCATCCGGCGTTGAGGTCGATGGCAGTCGTCTCGTTGACGGCCTTGGCGGCGAGATCGGCCGCGCTGGCCGCCAGTTCGCCCATCGACTTTGCGATCCACGCGCCGATGCCGTCGGTGACGGTTCCGGCGGGGTTGGTGGCGAAGTCGACGGCGCCGCACACCTTGTCCATCAGCGGGAAGTCGCAGACTCCCATGGCGATACCTCCTTTCCTGAACGGGGATTAGGGCGCGACGGACGGCATGACGCCGACCAGTGCGCAGGGACGGTCGGGCCGGCACTGGACCGCGAGGGTGGTGGCACGGCTCTCCGCGCCGCCGGTGGGTGAGCCCTTCCAGGCGATCGACTGCTTGCCGGAGACCGTGACGGCGTAGACGTACGCCTGGGTGATCGCCCCCGGGTCTTCCTGAAGGGCCCGGGTGAACGCGTTCGGGAAGTGGCCCTCGTACACCTTGGCGGTGGCGAACTGGCCGTTGGCGGCCATCTCCTTCCACAGCACCGCCGAGGGAACGACCTTGTCGACCGAGGCCGGGTCGGCGTACTTCGCCTCCGAGGTCAGCCACCCGTGCAGAGCCTTCCGCAGCGCGGGCTGCGAGTACGCACGGGTGTCGTAGGACCACAGCGCTGCTGCGGCTGCCTTCCCGTACGCGATCGGGTCGTGGGTCTTCGGCGGGACCGGAAGAGTGCGGGGACGGGTGTGCGGCGTGAGCGGCCCGGGTGGCGACGCAGGTGAGGAGGAGACCGTGGGTGAACTCGGTGGTGGAGCAGGAGTTTCGGCGGGGCTCCTGCCGTCGCGGGTGAGGTACGCGGCCAGGCCGGCGAGGGCGACGAGCACCACCAGGACGACGGTGCCGAGCAGCGCCTGGCGGCGCACGCGAGATGCGCCGCCGGGGTGGGTGGAGTGCTGTGCCATCAGTGGACCTGCGTCCCCAGCGTGCTGAAGAAGGCCACCACGCCGTTCGCCGCGCCGAGCAGAAGGGCCGCGCCGGCGCTCACCAGCACGCCCTTCTTGCCGTTGGCCTCCGCCTGGTGACCGCCGGAGTGGTGGCCCCAGGCCCACACGCCCGCGCTGACGGCGAGGGCGCCGACCACGGCGATGAGCCCGAAGAGGTTGATGGACCCCATCACCTGCTTGAGGACGGACAGGCCCGGCAGGCCGCCCTCGTTCGGCTTGATCCCGGGGTCGTAGGCGAGCTGAATGACCTGGTCGGCGAGATACATGGAGAACTCCAGTTCGATTGTGCGCACGCCAAAGCCCGCTGGGGCGAAGCGGCGGTGCGAGGAAAGGGGAGAGGGGGAAAAGCGCCGGTCAGACGACTCGGCGGGCCGCGAGAATCCGCGGCTTCCAGGAGGCGAGGGTCGTGATGCGGACCACGTCGCCGGTGCGCGGGGCGTGCACGATCAGGCCCTGCCCGATGGCCATCCCGACGTGCTCGGGTACGGAGGCCGTCCCCTCGGTGAAGAGCAGGTCACCCGGCCGGAGGGTGTCGGCCGACACCGCCTTGCCCTCCTTGACCTGCGTGTACGTCGTGCGCGTCAGGGTGACCCCGGCGGCCTTGTACGCCTGCTGCATCAGGGAGGAGCAGTCGCACCGGCCCATGGCGTCCTTGCCGTGGGAGTTCGTGCAGGTCCCGCCCCACTGGTACGGCGTGCCGAGCTGCCCGAGCGCCCACCGGATCGCCGTCTGGACTTCTCGCGGAGCGTCGGCGGGGATCTTGTACTCGGCCGGCAGCGCGCCGGGTGGGATGGTGCCGAAGTCGGTCCCGTCCCCCTCGGCACTGCAACCGCCCGCGATAGCGGGCGAAGGACTGCCGGCCGAGCCGGACGGCGAAGGGTCCGGTGACGTGCCACCGGCTTTCGGTAGCAGCGGCTCGATCGCCTTCTGCAGAGCGGTGGCCAGGGGCTCCCACTTGGCGTACGCCTCCGGGAAGCCTGACCGCTGCACGGCCTGGGCGGCCTGCGTGACGGACAGGGACTGCCAGCCCGAGACGTTCTTGAGCCCCTGGTAGAACTTGGTCGAGGCGTGCACCGGGTCGAGGATCTCGTTCGCGGTGCCCCAGCCCATCGACGGCCGCTGCTGGAAAAGCCCCAGCGAGTCGCGGTCGCCGTAGGTCAGGTTCCGAAGGCCGCTCTCCTGCAGGGCGGTCGCCAGGGCCACGACCTGCCCGCGGGCCGGGATGTTCATCGCGACGCCGGTGGCCTGGATCGTCTTGGCGTTGGGCACCTGCTCGGCCGGGTCGTCCAGGCCCGGCACGGAGACTGAGCCCTTGTCGCCGCCGTCCAGGATGGCCTTCACCTGGGCGGCGACGGCGGCGGTATCCACATCCTGTGCCCCGCCGGTCGAGCAGGCGGCCGAGGCGGTCCCGGCCCCGATGGCGAGAATCGGAACGGCCAGCAGCAGTGGAGCGGTGGCGCAGAGGCCGACGACGCCCCTTGGTGGTCTTCTTCATCGCCGCCGCCGTTCATCGAGGCGGCGGTGCCGGCCGGGTGACGGCGTCGGGTCGGGGCGCGGATGTATCAGGGCATGCTGCATCGCAGCGGCTCCTCGGTGTTCGTAGGAGGCGCGGTGCCGGCTTCTCGTGCAAAGCCGCCGGTACCGCGCCGATGTGCATCCGCCGCTCGGGCGGGCCCGGGTCAGGGGAGTTGGTAGCTCCCGGACGCCGGTCTCAGGTCACGCGCGGCAGCCAGCCGCGCTCGTAATCTCAGGCAGTACACCGGGGCTCCTGACGGTGTGCGGGAAGAAGGAGAGCAACGTGCCTCTGATACCGCTCGACTGGACGAGACAGCACGGATAAGCACAGGTCAGCGGTGGTGGAGCGAGGCTCCTGCCCGGTGACACGGCGAGACAGTAGACCGGGATTTCGGCCGCACCAAACGACTCCCGGACCGGGTTCCGCAGCACGGCCCGCCTCGTTGGGTACGGCCGGAGATCGCCACTAACCTCCAGCACAAGCCCGCCCCGGAAGAACGCCGTTGAGCGCTGCCCGGCGCGGGCCCCAGCCCCGCCATGCCCCGAGAGAGGCCCTTCCCATGAGTTACACGCTGCACCGAGGCGACGCCCTGACCGTCCTGAAGTCCCTTCAGGACGAAAGCGTCAACGCCGTGATCACCGACCCGCCGTACAACTCCGGCGGCCGTACGAGCTCGGAACGCACCGGACGTACCGCGCGCGCCAAGTACGTCACCAGCAACAGCGCCCACGACCTCGCCAACTTCCCCGGCGAGAACCGCGACCAGCGCTCCTACCGCTCCTGGCTGACCGAACTGCTCACCGAGGCGTACCGGGCCTCGACCGAGCACGCGGTGGCCATGGTCTTCTCAGACTGGCGCCAGGAACCGACAACGTCCGACGCCCTGCAGATGGCCGGGTGGACCTGGAGCGGCACCATCCCGTGGATCAAGCCCGCCAGCCGGCCCCGCAAGGGCGGGCCGAAGCAGGACTCCGAGTTCATCATCTGGGGTGTCAAGGGATCCCTCGACAACACCCCCGACCTCTACCTGCCCGGCCACTACATCGCCTCCCAGCCCCGCAAGGACCGGGTCCACATCACCCAGAAGCCCGTCGAGATCATGCAACAGCTCGTACAGGTCTGCCCCGAGGGCGGCACCGTCCTCGACCCGTTCACCGGCAGCGGCTCCACGGGCGTCGCGGCCCTTCGCGAGGGACGTCGTTTCGTGGGCGTCGAGCTGTCCTCGCACTACGCCGACGTGGCCGAGCAGCGGCTCCGCGCCGAGCTGACCAAGGACGACTTCGACTTGGCCGGACCGGAGGCCTGATCATGAGAGCAGAGAGAGCCCGGGGCCGGCGGGCCGCAGACGCCGAAGGGCGGCTGGTGCATCGAATGACCGATGTACCAGCCGCCCTTCTCGTTGCGTCACGCCGCCTCGAACGCCCGCCGGATCAACGGCACTGCCTTCTCCAGATCCGCTGCCGAAGCGAGACGCACCTCCAGGTCCCCGGTCCCGAGATGCCCGATGCCGCGCATGTCCCGGGTGAAGCCCTCCTCCGGCACGACCGAGTCCGGGTCGAGTCTGAGATAGACCAGGATCGCCTCGTGCTTCGGACGGAAGATCACCGACGCCACGTTCACCAGGCGCCGGTAGGCGATGTAGTGCCGCAGCGGCGCCACCTCGACCTCGCCCCACGCCGTGAGCGCCTCGTCCAGCTCCGCGTACAGGTCCCGCAAGGACTCGGGCACGAGGCTGGCACCCGTCGGCGAAGGAGTCGTCGGGACCGCCGGCGCGCTGTCGACCACCGCGTCCCGCTCCCGGCTCCGCCGAGACGAAGCGGCGCTCGCTGAGCCGGGCGAGGAGTCGACGAGCAGCAGACTCAGCAGACCACCCTCGAAGACCCGGTAGCGCACCAGGTCGATCCGCTCGGGCAGCCACTGCACGGCCACCCGGTCGTGGTGGGAGAAGCCGGCCGCGATGCAGACCATCCGCGGACGACGCCAGTCGATCGACTCGGCGGCCTCCGCGCCCAGCACCTTCCGGACCAGCGCCTCGAACTCGTGCTGCGCCGAGCGCAGCCAGGACAGGTACGAGACGGCCTGCGACAGCACCCCGCTGTCGGAGCCCCTCTTGAACTCGATCACCACCGGGGTGCCGTTCTCATCCAGCCCCAGCGTGTCGATCCGCCCCCGATGCCACGGACCGGTCGCATACTCCGACGCTACGAACCGGATACCGAGCATCTGCTCCAGCCCGGCCTCGACCCGCCGCTGCAGCTCCACCTCCAGCGCCACCGTCGAACCGGACAGCTCGACATCCCGCCCGTCCGCGTCCTGCCGGAACAACATCAGCTCGGCCACCAGCGTCCCCCTCCGTGATCTCCGCAAGAAGACCAATCAACGGGAGGCGCTGGCTATTCCGCTTGAGCAGAGGGAGGGCGGCTCGGCTCGATCTCCGGGCCAGTACGCTCGCGCCAACGTTCGTTGTCTCCTGGCTCCTCCCTGAACGTTCGGGGCTCTCCAGCTCGACCGATTGAATCGGCCAGCTGCAGGATGCCCGCATCACCTCGGCAGACCCAGCGGCTGCTACGAACCCGGTTCATCGGGCCACATTTGGCGATCCGCTGGACGGTCGGCGGCCGGACGTACAGTGTCGAGGGGCGTCGCTCCCCGAGGGGCGGGCGGCGGACGCAGGGCATCCCGCAGGTCGAAGGTGGGGCATGGACAGCAGCGAGTACGACGAGTACGAGGCCATTGTCAGAGTCCGGAAGGGCGCGCGTTTCACGCAGTCGAGGAAGACCGAGGGCGCTCATCGCGGCATGACACGTGACCCCGACACCAATCAGGTGGGTCAAGCCGAGATCTTCTTGAAAGAGAACGAGCCGGATCCGGTGGCGACGTACCCGCAGGGTTGGCTCGACTCTGACCGGCACGAGTCAGAGGTCCGAGCGCAGGAGCGTCGAGAGAACGCAGAGTTCCTCGCCGAGGTGCTCGTCCAGATCGGCCTCAGATTGGCGGAGAAGGCCGCGCCGCACGTCAGGAAGTGGTGGAACGAACAAGCGCTTCCGGCAGTGAAGGCAAAGTGGACCGACCAGGCGCTCCCGTCCGTGAAAGCGAAGTGGGGCAGCGTGGTACGAAGCCGCACGAGTGACCGCCGGGCTGAGGTCGTGGAGGACCTGCAGGAAGTTGTCGTTGTTTCAGGCGATCAGCGGACGACCATGAGCGCCGCGGAGACGCGGAAGCGGCTCGCTGAGGCTGTGTTGGCCAGGCTTTACAGCGATGAGCAGCTACGGCTGGTGCGCAACGCCCGGGTCGTGGATGAGGGGGAGGACGGTCCGGTGGAGCTGAGGGCGACGGACGAGCTCACGCCTCAGCGCATTGGGGAATACGTCGCGTTGATGCTCGAGGCGAACCCTGCGCTGCTCGGCAAGGACCCCCTGGCCGAACTCGGGAAGATCATCGCGAAGATTCCAGCCGACGGCGGCTACGTTCCCATCCCGAGAATGGAAGGCGCTGTCGCACGCCGACGGGAACGACTGACGAGCGGGCAAGGAGGCGACCGCGGCGGGCTGAGCCCCGGTCGGAGAGCCAGGTCGTGTTGTCCGAGGGTTGTCACTGGGCTGCCGTAGCCTGGCTGGCGTGCCACTAACGCCAGCCTCGCGCGGCCCGAACGGCAGTCGCGGAGGCGGCACATTTCGGCATGGCTCTGAGGCGTAGGAACATCGTCTGGGCGCTGCCAGCCACTGGCATCGTCGCCGGACGATGGACCTGCGTGTGATTCACCCTGCGGAAGAAGGCCGAGGCGATGTGGGATGGTCTGAATAGCCGTCAGCGCAGCTACTTGCTTGCCTGCTTTCGTGAGGACCAGGAAGCGGAGCGCCGTGCCAAGGCGGCCCGGTCCACCTATCAGGGCCCAGGGCCAGCGTCCGCATGGCGCAAGTTGCCGTTTTCGATCAAGGCCGAGCTTCCGTTTGCTGAGTACACCGCGATTCAGAGACGCCTCCGCGAGGACGGCCGCCTCGACGGCGGAGCCGGGGCCACCCTGCATGCTCTCGCCCGCAGAGGACTTCTGAGGATCACTGAAGATCGCATCGACGTTCCGGAGGTCGGTCTCGTCGCCCGCGTCCTGGTGGAGCTGACCCGTGAAGGTCGGGCATGCGCCCGTGCCGGGCTCGGTATTCCCCCTGTGCCGCGCCGTCCCAAGCATCTGCTGTCGGAGTGGCTGTGGGGGAATCTAGCAAGGGTCGCCGCCGCCGGTCCCGACGGGCTACCTGAGGACGTGATGGGAGGTAAGGCCAAGTACTACCTCGGTACCGGCTATCGCCCCAACGGTAAACCGAGCCGGGGCTACATCGACTGTTTCGCCATTCGCACCGAGAAAGGGCGCGGGACATTCGTTCTCGAGTACCGGTGGCGGATCACCGAAGCCGGAAGACAGCACATCAACGCATATCGTGCCGATTATCAGACCGTGTACCCCGATGTCCAGATCAACGCTCCAGATCCACTGTAACTCCCCAGATCGCCGCCCGACTGTCGTACCCCAGGTCTATCGTGCTGCGCGTGATGCCCATCTCGATGTCCGAGTCGATCGGCCATGACGTAATCCGGCAGATGGTGATGCGGGCGGCGGCCATGTCAGCCAAGGCCCTCACAAGCACCGACCAGTCCCCCGAAGGCTGTCTGCGCACTCTGATGGAGGGCCACGGGGAGGTCCTTGCCGCCCGTGGTCCCGGCCAGCCGCTCCCCTTCGACGCCTTCCTGCAGATGCTGACTGGCGACCTCGCCCGTCTCCTCCCCGACGGGGTTCCGCCGGAGGAGATGACCGGTGTTCACCTCATCAATGACGACGGCCTGTTCGAAGAGGACCTGTACGACCTGGACCAAGAACAGCGGGAGGTCGCGCGAGCCGTCCACAAGGCCACCCGTGATGGCAGGTCCACATCCCTGGCGGAACTTGAACAGGAGATGGACCAGGTCACTGTCTACTCGGGGCTGCGGAAGCGCGGGACCCAAGAGGCGTACACCAAGGGTCGTTCCGACCTGTCTCGGATGCCGGCCGGGACCGAGACGGAGGTGCGGCGGCTGAACCTGCCCAGCGTCGTCGGCCAGTTCTACCGGCCCATCAGTTTCGCCGCACTCTACGAGCAGTGGTGGTTCGCCTGCCCCGTGTGCCGCTGGCCGATGAAGGTCACCCAGCACCGTTCCCGCAAGTCGGTCACCGGCAGGGTCCGCTGCTTTTACCGGCCGCACGCGGAACTGATGGGAGCCTCCTACACCTTCAAGATCCCCGATGCTGGGAAGCCGCCGTCGCTGATCCCCGGCGCCCCACCCCCGGCCCCCACCGGAGCGGCGTCCGTCCTCGCCCCCGACCTGCGAGGGCCCGTGCCGCAGCCACTGCCAGCTGCCGGGTATCTCGCGCTGACGCGCGGGCCGTGGCGTTACACCACCGTCCCTGGCCTTGTCGAGATCGCCTTGTACGACGCGCTACGCTCACGCGGCTTTGCCGCTGCCCCAGAGCCCTACATGAGCCCCGCCGACCTGGGTGTCGGGGGCGAATGTCCCGGCGCCGTCACCGTGTGGCCCTACCAGGATGCCTATGACCTGCACGTGGATGTGTGGCACCACAACAGCGAGACGGAGTCCTTCCTGCTTGACATCAAGGACTTCACCTCGGAGAAGCTGCTGGCGAAGAAGATCCAGGCTGATGGCGGCGACGCGGGGGGAGCGGAGTGGATTGTCGTCCCGGACCACCGCGAAGCCTCTCTTCCTCTGCTGCGCGGGGTGTGCGAGGAGTTCCGCCTGAACGTGTCCACCGCGGGTGACATGGGCGAGAAGATCTGCAGGAGGGCGGGAGTCCGATGGGCCTGACAAGCAAGCTCCGCAAAGACGACGCGGCGGTCTTCTGTGCGCTGGCGCTCGCCGCCCACTACTTCCCCGGTCCGCCCGACGAGCACGGGCAGCCCACCGCCAGGTTCAGGTACGCCGCGTTCCTCCTGTCCGGCCAGTACGACAAATGGTCGGCCTGGGCAAGCCTCCCGCACGAGGAAAAGCAACGCATCGCCGACGTTCTCGTCAACGCTCCGGGCGAGTTCGCCAGCGCTCCGGCCTTCGGGGCGGCCGCCCGTAAACGCCTGGCCACCCTTCCTGCCGGGCAGGCCCCCCAGTTCGTCCCAGTCGGTGAACTTGCCGTGGCGGAAGCTGCCTCACTCCGGGTCGGAGACGATCTCCTGGGCTTTGTGGACCGCACCCTGAAACGGGTCCACAGAGACCACCCGCGCCCCAAGCCTGCGCAGCCCGCCTCAGCAGGAGTGTGGATGACCCGCAAGCTCTACGCCGGGGGCATCGGAGAGATCCAGGGCCGTGCTGTTCTTCCCACGTTCGCGGGCAGCTCCGAAACCGACCCGCGCCAGAGCCCGCCGCAGGTGTACACCGCCGCCCACACACCGAACGTCGAGATCGCTACCAGCGACCTTCTCGACCTCGCCAGGCAGCTGGATCAGCGGCTCAAGCCCGAAGGCCGGCACCTGCACCAGGTCCTCAAGGCGCTCTTTGGCCAGCTCAACACCACGGACACGATCTCTCCCAAGGAGATGATCCGCCTCTGCGCCGGTGCCACCGAGATCTTCAACGCCCCCACCGGTACCGGGAAGAGCGTCCTCGTCCGCGTCATGGCCTCGTGGTTCGCCATCAACAGGCTGACCCTCGCGATCGTCCTGCCCACCGTCGAGGCGACACTCGCGACAGCGTGGGACATCAGCCAGGACCTCGCATTCCTTGGCCACCCCGAGACGTGTACGCCCCTGATGTCTCCCTACGGACTGCACGAGCGAGCGATGAAGGTCGCCTCCCGCATCGAGGGCTCGATCGCCGAGCAGTCGGCCAAGATCCGGTGGAAGATCAGCCAGCTCTCCTACGGCTGCTCGCTGAACCGCTTCACCGAGTCCACACACCCCTACCCGGCCGGCTCGGAATCGTGCATGAGCCTCTACCCTCTGCCCCCGGCCAAGGGAACCCGACGCTGCCCGTTCGTGCCGGTGTGCGGGAAGTACCAACAGCACCACAACGCGTGCACCGCCTCCGTGGTGGTGACCAACCACCACAACTTCATGATGGGCCGGATGCCCATCGGCATCACCCTCGACGATCGGCCCACCGACGGCGTGAGCGTTGCCGAGTTCCTCCTGCGCCGCTGCCATGCCACCCTCATCGACGAGATCGATCAGTTCCAGTCCACGGCCATCGGGAAGTGCTCCAGCGAGCTGGTCCTGGACTCCCGCCTCGACAAGAAGATCCCGCTCCAGCAGCTCCACGACGAGCTGGGTAAACAGCCGCCCGCCACAGTCAAGGAACTCGTCCCGCCAGTCACCTACGCCCGCTACCTCACCGAGTTTCTGCTGGCCGCCGTCTGCGAAGGCCAGCTTCACCTGCGGCACTACGAGGGCGACGGTGGCCCCGTCGGTGACCGGGCGGGTATGAACAGCACCGGATGGCACATCTCGGGAGGCCGGGACCGCCGCCTGATCCACCTGCTGTTCCCCGAATCAGGCATCACCAGCGAACACGAGATCCCGCAGGAACTGTTCGACAAGCTCAACGCGCTCAGGCCGCCCAAGCCCGGCCAGGACCCGCTCGCCGACCCGCTCAGCACCGTGGAGCTGGAAGACCACTACCAGGAAGTCCGCGGTGTCCTCGGCGAGCTTCTCGGCCACCGCGGTACCGATCTGCTCACCCACGCTCAGCACCGCCTTGACGAACTCCTCAGCGACATCGTCAAGAACGAGCACGACCGCGCCGAAGCCGTCGAACTGCTCATCGTCCGCACTTGGCTGTCCGAGCTCGACGACACCCTCAACGACCTCACGGGCAAGACGGCCCAGCTTCGCTCCAGCGGCCTGGCCTCGGCCCGCGCCCTCGCCGAACGCCTCGAACGAGGCATCGGAGCCAACATCCTCCCGTTCGGCATGCTCGGCCGCGCACTCTTCGGCTACCGCGTCACCGGCCTGGACGACCCGGCCAAGACCGGCGAGCTCACCTCCCAGAGCATCACCGGAGACCCGCACACCTACACCGCCCAGTTGGGCAGCATCGTCTCCCTCGCTCTCGCCGGCGTGGAGCGGCCCGTCATGGGCCTGTCAGCGACCGCGTACTTCCCGCAGGCCGTCCGTGAGCACATCCACAGCACGGTGAAGTGGTGGATGACCGACGCCGCGCCGGACAGCATCCGTGCGAAGAAGCACACCATCACCGACTCCCTCAACAACCCCATCCAGATCTCCGGGCTCCCCCAGAACCTCAAGGCCGCCGCCCTCAAAGCGCTCGGCGAGAGCCTGTACGACACCCGCATCCACCCCGAGCTCGAACGCTTGGAGAAGGAGGACAAGGACCGCGCCCACGCCGCCGTGGTCGTCAACTCCTACCTGCACTGCCGCTACATCGCCCTGGGCATCTACAACTCCGGAAACTACACCGGCGGCCTGTGCGTCGCCGTCCCACCAGACAAGGAACGCCGCAGCGACCTGCCGCCGCTGCCCGCCGGCATCGTCGAGCTGACGCCCGAGGAGTTCGAGACCTTCCCCAGCAAGGGGAAGATCCTCATCGTCCCCATGGCACGTATCGCCCGCGGCCTCAACATCGTCATCGGCACTAAGTCAGCGATCACCCCCGTCTACCTGTGTACCCGCCCGCTGGCGCTCTTGAGCGATCCTCCGGAGATGTACGCCTCGGTCAACGCCGCCGGCCTTAACAGCCTGCCGAAGGAGCCCAGTGACGACCCCGTCGCCGCTCTCACAGCAGCACGCACCGAGGCATGGAGACGCCTCAGCCTGATCATGCGCTCCGCGCCCGGTTTCGGGTCAACCCACAAGGTCCTTCAGGAGGAGATCGTCGCAGGCATGGTCGTGGACATGATCCAGCTCGCCGGACGAGCACGGCGCGGCGGAACGGACATGACCCTGCACCTCGTGGACTACGCCTTCCATCGCGACTCGTGGCAGGCCGACCTCGCCAGCATCCTCCAGCGGATGCACACCAACTGGGACGAGGACGAACGTCGCCGTATGAACGACATCTACCGCGAAGCCCTCGCCGCCTTCCTCGCCTACGCCGGAATCGACCCCGCCGCATGACCTCCGAAGGAGAACTCGTCCCCATGTCCTCCCGACCGCCCAAGGCGACCCAGCGTCTCGACCTCCTCGCCGTCCGGGCCACGCCCAGCCTTCTCAAGGACACCACCGTCCACATCCGCGACTGCGGTCCGGCCGGCGTCAAGCTGTGGGGTGTCTTCGACAATGCCTACCGCCGACGGGCCGGGCGGGACGAGGTCCAGGCCCCGCACTCCGTCGCGACGACGGCCCTTCGCGCACTCACCGGCGGGTACGTCTGGCTCGATGCCAAACGAGCCGTCCTGGCCAGCCGCGACCCCATCGACGACGACACGATCCGCGACGTTTTCACCCTGCTGTACGGGCTGGCGACGGGCGAAGACGTCGATGACATCGACCTGAACCAGCCGGTCAGCATCGCGGAGAAGTTCGCCTCAACCCCCCAGGAACAGCGCGCGCTCGCTGACTACCTGCTGCACTCGCCGAGTGGGCAGCCCGACGCCCCCGGCTGGGTCTACGAGACAGTCGCCTGGGATCTCGCCCGCCGGATCGCGGCCGAACCCTGGGCGATCGACGGCCTGTCTGTCCGGCTTCGTCCTGACACGGCGGGCAGCCTCGTCGCATGGGACGATCCATGGCCGGATGAGACCGGAACCAGGTTCTCCCTGCCGCGGGTCCGGCTGCGGATGAAGACCGGGCCCAACGTGAAGGACCCCCTGATCCTCGTCTCCGCCTCGGCGACCCGTATCAGCAGTTCCATGGAATTCGCCCGCACCGTCCTTGCCGAGCAAGACCGCGCGGACCGGCCCCTGGTCGAGGTCGAACTCGACGGCCGGGGACGCCTGCGCAACGTCAACCGGCTCGCCCTGCAAGCTCTCTCCCGACTCGGCATGGGCCGCTCCGTCCTCCACGAGGTCGACCGGCAGATTCAGGCCGACAGGCTGGCCCGCCGGCAAGCCCAGGAGAACGGTGAGGAGAGGTCTGCCCCGCGGCCACTGGGCACAGTGCGGCCCATCATGGCCAAGAATTTCTACTTCCCCGTCGGCTCGGGTGTCGGGATGGACTACTACCGGGGGCTGTACGACCACATCCAGACCACCCTCGGCGACAACTGCCAACCCTTGTATGGCTTCTTTGAGGGCGGCAACTTCAAGCAGGCCAAGAAGGACGAAGTCCTCATGGAGCCGCTTGACGTCACCCGCTCCCTGGACGCCATGGGCCTCGAGCACCTGCGCATCGTCTGCCTGTGGGCGACCGATGAAATCCGTCAGCGGATGATCAACGCACTCGCTCGCGCCTACGGACTCGATCCGGCCAGCCTCAACCCCGCCGAAGGCAAGAGCGTCACGCTGCACGGCGCCCGGGTCAGCGTCGTATTCCACCACGTTCCCGACTTCCTCCAGCACGGATCCGCGGCCGGCAGGACCGCGCACACGGCCGACCTGGTCTCCTTGAAGGCGGCGTCAGGAGAGATCGTCGGTGTCTGGGCGGAAACCGAGTACGGCGACGGGAAGAAGGGCTCTCCGCCGAGGCCGAAGGACAGCGAAGACGCGAAGCACCAGACACACCGGATCCTCGCCAAGATGGGTCTGGTGGTCCAGTACATCGACAGTGCTGTCCAGACCGGCATCGACAAGTCCACCGGCATGGACCACCAGAGTCTGTCCTGCCTCATGGATCTCTACCGCAATCTCGGGTTCATCGACCGGCGGATCTCCCGCGTTCTGATCAAGCCCGTCGGCGAGCTGCCCGCCGACGGGGTAGCGCACTGTGGCGTTCATGTCCGCAGGCAGTCACGCAGGCCGGGCGAGAGGGACGCCAGGATCTCTGTCTCCGCGAGTGTCCTCAAGCCACCTACCGTGCCGGATGGTGCGTGGACGCTCCACGGGTGGTCCTACACCGACCGCACTTGGAGGCCGTACCACCTGGCCGAAGCCGCCTTCCACGCCGCCGATTACCCGGCTGGGAAGATGACGGAATTCATGGACAACTTCGCCGGCTACTCCAGCACCGCCAAGGTCATCGACCAGGCGCTGGAAGACCTCGCCGACTACCTGGGCAGCACCCCGTACACGGTGACTGTGGACGGCGTCGCCTGCCGGCGGCTGTGGAAGGGCCTGAACAACAGGACCCAGGGCCAGCCGCCCGAGCCCAACACCACCTGGCTCCCGGGTTCCACCATCGCCCCCAGGTACCGGCCGATCGCCGTGATTCGCCTCAACACCACCGACGAGGAGGTCCCCCGTCCGGTGCAGGTGACCATCACCGACGAGGACGACAGCGAGATCAAGACGAAGGAACGCACCACACAGGTCTTCCGGATCGACCCCGACCTCGGCGAGCAGTGCACCTGGCTGCTGGTCAACACCACCCACCAGTTCGACGGCAACGGTGCCGGCAGGCAGGGCTCGAAGAAGACCCGTTACGGCGCACTGCCGTGGAACAAGGGTAAGAACGAGATCAAGGCGAACTACTACGCCATGACCGCGACCGAGATCTTCCCGATCACCGTGAACACTGACCACCGCCGAGAACTGATGATGGTGACCGCCAGGCTCTGCCACCAGGCCCTCGCCTGGAAACACCGCACCCGCTACCCGATCCCCCTCCACGCGGCCCTCCAGATGGACAAGGACCACCCGCAGTACCGGCGCACCATCGCGCCCGAGGACCTCGACGGCGAGATGAGCGGCGAGGACGAGTAGCTCCGTCGCCTCTTCCGCGAAGCGGCGCGTGTGCCCCCTCGCCTACTCCGCCTCATGTTGTCAGACCACGCTCGATGGTCTCAGCATGGCCAAACTAGGCCTCGGGGCCTCTGCGCCTTGTCGCTGCCAGGATGCGGCTCAAATTCGATGTCTGTTCAACGACGAGACGGTCATGATCGGATTGCGGGGTGTGAGCGCATCCTCCCTGGTTACGATTGATCCGCCGAGGCCGCTCGGCACCTGGTCATGGAGAAGGGGCCCATGCGCGCCGATGACGTCAAGCCGGGCGTTCGCCTGACCGGGCTGTCCTCAGGGACGGTCACTGTCGTGGCTGTCACAGAGATCGGCCCCGCCCTGCAAGTGACGATCCGGGACGACCTCGGGCAGCTGTCCGATCAGGTGCTCTTCCCTAGCGACATCGCGTCGCTGCAATCAGAGGCGCCGAAATCGCGGTGGTCGTTCGACGCCGACCCCGGACAGTTCCGGCTGGCCGCCGAGGCGCTGCGCATGCAGCACGCGGGCCTGTCGGACCCGATGCTGGCGGTGGAAACAAGCGACATCGACCCGCTGCCTCACCAAATCCGTGCCGTTTATGGCTCCATGCTGGCCCAGGCCGGCTCCCTGCGCTTCCTGCTCGCGGACGATCCGGGTGCCGGGAAGACAATCATGGCTGGCCTGTATCTCAAGGAACTGCTGCTGCGCGGTGACGTGCAGCGTTGCCTGATCGTCGCCCCTGGTGGGCTGGTCGAGCAGTGGCAGACCGAACTCGCGGAGAAGTTCGGGATCGAGATGGCGATCTTGACACGAGACCTTGCGGAAGCCGACCGCGACGGCGACCCGTTCCGCCACAACCCGATGCTGATCGCGCGCATGGATCAACTGGCTCGCAACGAAGAGTGGCAGGCCATGCTCGCGCAGTCGGAATGGGACCTCATCGTCGTGGACGAGGCTCACCGCATGAGCGCGTCCTGGTTCGGCAACGAACTCAAACGCACCCGTCGCTACGAACTGGGCCAGCTGCTCGGCAAGATCACCCGACACTTCCTGCTCATGACCGCGACCCCGCATTCCGGGTCGGAGGCCAACTTTCAGACGTTCCTTGCCTTGCTGGACCCCGACCGATACGACGGCCAGTACCGCCAGGGTGTGCACTCCACAGATACCACCGGACTGATGCGCCGGATGATCAAGGAGGACCTGCTCACCTTCGAGGGTAAGCCCCTCTTCCCTGAGCGGGTGGCTGAGACGGTCGAGTACACCCTCTCCCCGCAGGAGATGCTCCTGTATGAAGAGGTCACTGAGTACGTACGCACAGAGATGAACAGGGCCGAGCAGGCCGACGGCAAGCGGCGCACGGTCGGCTTCGCGCTCACAGTCATGCAGCGACGCCTCGCTTCCAGCCCTGAAGCGATCTACCAGTCGATTCGTCGCCGAGTCGCCCGCCTGCGCACTCACCGTGCGCAGATCTTGACGGGCCCGTTCATTCCGCCGCCCGAGACGCTGTCGTTCGACCCGGACGACTTCGACTCCGACGAGCTGGGCGCTGCCGAACTGGAGCAGCTGGAGAACGAGGTCCTGGACGCCGCTACTGCCGCGCGCTCCGCAGCCGAGCTGGACGCCGAGCTCGCAGTCCTGGCCCGTCTGGAGGAGATCGCCCAGGAGGTGCGTGCCTCGGGTGAGGACCGCAAATGGCAGGAACTGCGCTCCCTCGTCCTCAAGGCCCGTGAAGATGGCCTGAGCGGTGCCCAGCACGCCCCGCGCAAGATCATTGTTTTCACCGAGCACCGCGACACCCTCGACTACCTCGCAGGCCGCATCACTACCCTCCTCGGTGGCGATGAGGATGCTGTTCGCACCATCCACGGTGGCACCGCGCGACAAGCACGTCGGGAGATCCGCACCAAATTCACCAACGACCCGCGCTGTCATGTCCTGATCGCGACGGACGCCGCCGGGGAAGGACTGAACCTTCAGGCCGCGCATCTGATGGTCAACTATGACCTTCCCTGGAACCCCAATCGGATCGAGCAGCGCTTCGGGCGTATCCACCGAATCGGCCAGCGCGAGGTCTGTCGGCTGTGGAATCTGGTGGCCTCAGAGACCAGGGAGGGCCAGGTCTTCCAGCGCCTGCTGACCAAGATCGAACAGCAGCGCCGCGCCTACGGTGGCAAGGTCTTCGACGTCCTGGGGGAGAACGCCTTCGCAGACGAGCCGCTGCGCGAGCTGCTCATGCGAGCCATCCGCTACGGCGAGCAGCCCGAGGTCCGGGCCTACCTGGACCAAGTCATCGACAGGTCCGTAGCGGATGGCCTGCAGGAGTTGATCAGGGAACGTGCCTTGGCCACCCCGGAGATAGGGGTGGAAGAGCTCGCCGAGCTGCGGCGCCAGATGGACGAAGCCCGCGCCCGGCGGCTGCAGCCCCACTTTGTGCAGGCATTCGTCATGGAGTCCCTGCGTGCCTTGGGCGGCCGGGCGTCCAAGCGGGAGAAGGACCGGTTCGAGCTCACCCAGGTGCCGGCAGCACTGCGCGAAGGGCGGCGTACCATCAGCCCGCGTTACGCACGCATCACCTTCGAACCCTCGGCCGTCGTGGTACCAGGCCGCCCGGACGCAGAGCTCATAGCCCCGGGTCATCCGCTAATGGACGCGGTCACCACCGAGATCCTGAACAGGTACGGCGAAGCCCTCACCCGCGGAGCCACTTTCCTGGACCGGACCGTCACTACTCCGCAGCTTGTCTTCGCCCTGCTGGAGGAGCTCTCGGACGGGCGCGGCACTGCGGTTAGCAAGAGGTTCGAGTATGTGTCGGTGCTGTCCGACGGAACCGCACATCCCGCAGGTCCGGCCCCGTACCTTGACCTGTCCCTGCCGACAGAACTAAACCTTGAACAGCGCACCGCGCTGGCTCTCGCCATCCACTCTGAGCTGTCCTCGGTCTGGCTCGCCGATGGCGTGGAGAAGATCGCCCAGAACTGGGCGATCCAGCACGGCCTACCCGAGCACCGAGCCGAGATCGTTGCTCGCGTCGTCCCGGCCGTCGAGCGCACTCGAAAGCTCGTACGTCAGCGGCTGCTGGCTCAGATGAACTATTGGGACGGCGAGTCCATCAAGCTTGCTGAGGCGCAGGCATCGGGCAAGAAGATCCGGATCTCGCCGGCCACCGCACGTGACCGTGCTCGATCGCTGGAAGCCCGGCTCGAGCGCCGCCAGGCCGAGCTCGACCTCGAAGCTCAGATCAATGTGCGTCCGCCACAGATCATCAGCGTTGCGCTCGTCCTGCCGGCCACGGTCATCCCAGGAGCCGCCAGCGAACAGAACACACCCGGCAGCTTCGCCCTGGACACCACCGTCACCGAGCGTCGGGCCGTGGACGCGGTTCTGGCCGCCGAGCGTCGGCTGGGCCGGGAGCCCGAGGAGATGGCGCACTCCAACAAGGGGTTCGACATCCGATCCCTTAAGTCTGACGGCCACCTGATCTTCATCGAGGTCAAGGGACGGGTACTGGGCGCCGACAACTTCACCGTCACCACTAGTGAAGTCGGCTACGCCAAGAACGCGGAGCCCGACTATCGGCTCGCTCTCGTCGCTGTCGACCCCGACACCCCCGACGGGTCGAACGACCAGGTTCGCTACGTGCTCAACCCCTTCGCGGACCTCGTCCTGGACAAGTACGTCGACGACCTGCGCCGCAAGTGGAAAGCGGAGTGGGACCGTGGGGTCGATCCCCTCTGACACACAAGATCCACACGTTTCTTCCGCTCGAACACCACCCGAGGCACAGTTCGAGCGTCTCGGAATCTAAAGTGAGCAGGTGAACACCGTAGTGCAGCCCGGAATGCCCACAGGCTCTGTCCCTCGACGCAAGCTCATCGAGGTCTCCCTCCCGTTGGAGGACATCAACGCCGAGTCGGCCCGTGAGAAGTCGATCCGACATGGGCATCCCTCCACGCTGCACTTGTGGTGGGCCCGCCGGCCCCTGGCTGCGGCCCGGGCTGTGTTGTTCGCCCAACTTGTCGATGACCCGTCCTCGCACCCGGAGCTGTTCCCCACAGAGGAGGAGCAGAAGAAGGAGCGCGAGCGTCTGCATGGGATCATCCGACGGCTGGTGGCCTGGGAGAACGTCAACGACGAGGGCCTGTATCGAGAAGCCCGCGAGGAAATCCTCAAGAGCACGGGAGGGAATCCGCCGGCAATCCTGGACCCGTTCGCGGGCGGCGGAACGATCCCACTGGAGGCCCAGCGCCTGGGCTTGGAGGCTCATGCCAGCGACCTCAACCCGGTACCTGTACTGATCAACAAGGCCCTCATCGAGATCCCGCCGAAGTTTGCGGGGCGGCCACCCGTCTTCCCGGGGGCTGCCGAGAGTCGGTTGGGGCCTTGGCCCCGTGCCACAGGCCTGGCGGAGGACGTTCGTCGGTACGGTGCGTGGATGCGTGACCGCGCTCAGGAGCGCATTGGCCACCTTTACCCGCAGGCAACCGTTCCCGTCATCGGGCCGGACAGGCAACCAACGGGGAGATCGGTAAAGGCTACCGCAATCGCATGGGTGTGGGCGCGTACCGTCATTTGCCCGAACCCTGCGTGCGGTATTCGGATGCCCTTGATGGGATCATGGTGGCTCGGTAAGAAGAAGGGAATGGAGGCCTATGCCGTTCCTGTCTTGACCGATGATTACGCCTCACCCGGAGGTCGACGTGTTGATTTCCGGATCGAACACGACCCTGCGATTGCCCCCGACAATACGGATAGCGGGACGGTCGGCCGCAAGGGCGCACACTGCGTAGGGTGCGGCAGTGCTGTCGAACTCAAGTACATTCGAGCCGAGGGGCGCGCAAAACGCATTGGTCAGCAACTGGTTGCTGTAGTCGCAGAAAAGGACCGGCGTCGCATCTATGTTCAGCCTGATGCTGTTCATGTTGATGCGGCAAGCGTGGAACGCCCAGAAGAGATTCCGCATGGGGAGCTGGGGCATTATCCCCGCGACATTAAAGCCCCGATCTATGGGATGACGGATTTCGCAGACCTCTTCACCAATCGGCAACTTGTCGCGCTGACCACATTTGGCGATCTCATTGGTGAAGCTCGAGAGCGCGTTATCTCCGACGGTGTTGCGGCTGGGGGTAGTCGTGGGGTTCCGCTTAGCGATGGTGGCACAGGTGTTGAAGCCTATGCGGATGCGGTAGCCACGTATCTTGCTTTCGCCCTCAGTAAGCTTGCTGCGCGTAATAACACCATGTGCACTTGGGAAGCTCGGATGAATCGGCTTCGTGGGTCGTTCCAGCGGCAGGCGATCCCGATGACTTGGGATTTCGCCGAAGCGCCGCCACTTGAAGAATACGGCGGCGGATTTACTGCAGTACTCGCCTCCGAAGCTGAGGTCCTTGACGGCATGTCTGCCGCGCGAGTCGTCGGTGCCGCGGGGCAGGCGGATGCCGCTAGTCGCACATACGACAACCTCCTTATCTCAACGGACCCCCCGTATTACGATAACATTGGATACTCGGATCTTTCCGACTTCTTCTACGTCTGGCTTCGGAGGTCTCTCCGGAGTGTTCATTCGAACCTCTTCGGGACAATGCTCGTCCCTAAGGCGGAGGAGCTCGTAGCCAATCCATACCGTCATGGCGGGAAGGAGGAAGCGGAGGCCTTTTTCGAGAAGGGGTTTGAACACGTCTTCTCGCGTGCGCGCCAGTCGGCATCTCATGAATACCCCATCTCCGTCTTCTATGCGTTTAAGCAGGCGGAGCTAGAAAAGGAGGGGGTCGCGAGCACAGGGTGGTCTACGTTCCTTGATGGCATGATTCGCTCTGGTTGGACCATCACTGCAACTTGGCCCGTGAGATCCGAACTTCCAAACCGCATGATGTCCGTCGGTATGAATGCACTTGCTTCATCTATTGTGCTGGCTTTGAGGCCCCGAGAGAAGGGGGCGTCTGCGACCGATCGCACCGGTTTCCTTGTCGCTCTACATGATGAATTGGAAGCTGCCCTTCCTAAGATTCGCGAGGGTGCGATCGCTCCGGCGGACCTACGGCAGACGATCCTGGGGCCGGGGATGGCGGTGTTCTCTCGCTTCTCCCGCGTGCTGGAAGACGACGGTTCCGCGATGTCCGTGAAGACCGCGCTAGCACTGATCAATCAGACCTTCGACTCCCTCCAGAACGAGCACGACGCCGAGCTCGACGCCGGCACTCGGTTCTGCCTGGACTGGTTCCGTTCATACGGCTGGGACACGCGCCCCTACGGTGACGCCGAGTCGCTGGCCGTGCCGTTGGGCTTGTCTGTTGACGGGATCGCCCGAGGCGGAACCCTCACCTCCGGCGCTGGCAAGGTCGCCCTGATCAAGCCGCAGGACCTCGACTCCCGGTGGCATCCGGCCCATGACGACCGGCTGTCGCTGTGGGAGGTCACCTGCCACCTGGCACGTGCGTACGCGACCGAGGGGCGTGAAGAGGCCGCCAGGCTGATGGCCGAGGTCAAGGGCAGGGTGGAGCTGGATGAGGTCAACCGCCTGGCCACGCGCCTGTACGAGCTGATGGAGTCTCAGGACTCGTCGACCGCCGGCCTGTTCAATGGGCTCGGCGGCGCGTGGGCCGATGTCTCGGCCACGTCGACCACGATTCGCCCGGCCGCTGTGGCCGAGATGCTCTTTGGGGAGGAGATCTGATGGCGCTGACGAACAATGAGAAGGTACTGCGCAGCTTCGACCAGCTACTGGAGGGCATGCGGCCGTGGGTCGACATGCGTATGTCCGCACAGGCTCCGGCCGGCAAGGACTGGGTCGAGCTGATTGCCGCTGAGGACGTGGCTAAGTTCGGCACGGCCAAGGCATACTCGCGGGACGATGTGCGGTTCCTGCTGCGCATTGTCACGGAGAGGTGGAAGGTCTTCGAGAAGGACCTTTCGCGCCCGCAGTCCGCGTTGGCCTCTGAGCTGCGGGAGACCGCGAACGCGGCTCACCACGGGCAGAAGTTTTCCTCGGACGACACCTACCGCGCACTGGACACGATCGAGCGTCTGCTTACCGTGATCGGTGCCGGGGACGAGGCTGATGCGGTCGCGAAGATGCGCATGGAGCACCAGCGGGAGGTCTTCGAGAAGCAGACCCGCAACCGGCTGATGCGCGAGGCGCAGGCGGTCAAGGTAGCCGGAATGCAGGCTGGTACTGCGATCAAGCCGTGGCGTGAGGTCATCCGGCCGCACGCCGACGTGATCCGTGGGCAGTTCTCCGCCGCAGAGTTCGCTGCCGATCTGTACGCCGTGGCCCATGGGCACACCGCTGCCCCGGAGTATCTGAACCCTGCTGAATTCTTCTCTCGTACCTATCTCACCAGCGGTCTGTCTGACTTGCTGACCCGTGCGCTCAAGCGCCTCTCCGGGGACGCCGGGGCGAGCCCGGTGATAAATCTGCAGACCCAGTTCGGTGGCGGTAAGACGCACTCGATGCTCGCTCTGTATCACCTGTTCTCCGAGGGACTGGCCACAAACGCGCTGCCTCAGGCCGTACAGGATGTCGTGCATGCCTCCCTGCCCGCGGCTGAGGGCGACCCTCTGAGGGCGCTGCACGTTCAGCGGGTCACGTTGGTGGGTACGAAACTCTCTCCGAGCCAGCCGATCGTCAAGGACGACGGCACGCAGGTGCGCACGATCTGGGGGGAGCTGGCCTGGCAGCTCGGAGGCCGCGCGGCGTACGACCGTGTCGCGATGGCTGATACGACTGGGACCGATCCGGGTGACGCCCTTGACGCCGTCGTGCGTGACGTCGTTGCCGGCGGCAAGAGCGTGCTGATCTTGATCGACGAGTGGGTGGCCTATGCCCGCCAGCTCGTGGGCCGCGACGACCTTCCCGGCGGATCGTTCGCCACGCAGCACACCTTCGCCCAGCACCTGACCGAGATGGCCAAGTCCATCCCGGGCGTCATGCTCGTGGTCTCCATCCCGGCTTCCGACTCCCTGGACAACGGAGGCGGCGGCTCGGCGCTGGAGGTGGGTGGCCCCAACGGGCACGTCGCTTTGGAGACCCTGCAGCACACCATCGGCCGCAATGCCGACGACTGGCGGCCGGCCAACAACATTGAGTCCTTCGAGATCGTGCGCCGGCGCCTGTTCGAAGAACCCGATGCCGTGGCATTGGCTGACATCTCCGCGGTCGCCAAGCAATACGTGAAGTACTACCAGGAGAACACCGGGTTCTTCCCGCGCGAGACGACCACAGGCGAGTACGAGCAGCGGATCCGGGCGGCCTACCCGATCCATCCCGAGTTGTTTGACCGGCTCTACGAGGACTGGTCGACGCTGCCGAAGTTCCAGCGCACCCGCGGTGTGCTGCGTCTGATGAGTGTGGTCATCAACTCGTTGTGGGCCGAGGGTGACACCACTCCACTCATTACGCCCGGTGCGGTGCCTGTGCATGACACTCAGGTCTTCAGTGAGATCACCAAGTACCTGGATGACAACTGGAAGCCGGTCGTCGACAAGGACGTCGACGGCGAGGGTGCTACTCCGGTTCAGATCGACCGCGAGCGTCCATCGTTCGGCCAGCGAGCACTCACCAGGCGTGTCGCCCGGTCGGTCTTCATTGCGACAGTTCCGACGCTGCGCTCGGCGCACAAGGGCGTGGACATCCAGCAGCTCCGCCTGGGCGCCGCAGTACCCGGCGACGTCATCAACCACATCGGTGACGCCCGCGCATTGCTGGGACAGCGTGCCACGTACTTCTACGAAGACGGCGATCGCTCCTGGTACGACCTTGCTGCTTCCGTCTCCCGGGTGGCAGCCGACCGGGCTGCTGGCTACAGCGAGGCTGACGTGCACGCCACGATCGTCGAACGTCTCAAGATCGTGGCGAAGGGGCCCAAGGCTTCCTTCGGCGCTGCGTACGCTGCGCCTCTCGACACGGGGGACATCCCTGATTCCGAGGTTCTTAAGCTCGTAGTGATGCACCCGAAGTTCACCTGGGGCAAGGACGCGTCCACCGCCGCTGACTTCGCCGAGCGTCTCCTGCGGGAGGCCGGCAACGGGCAGCGGCAGCGGCGCAACATGCTGGTCATGGTCGCCGCCGATCGTGAAACCTACCCTGAACTCGACGGAGTGGTACGCGAGTACCGGGCCTGGCAGTCGATTGCCGACGAGGCTGACGAACTCGAGCTCAGCGCCCAGCAGCGCAAACAGTCCATCACCCGCGCGCGCCAGTTGGACGCGGCCGTCAACGACCGTGTCCGTGCCGCCTTCACCGCCGCGCTGATCCCGACCGAGCTGCCCGGCCAGAAGCCGACCATCTCCTTCACCCGTGTTGCCAAGGACGGGGGCTCCCTGGCCGAGCGCGTCACCGCGGCGCTCAAGGCTAAGGGGTGGATCACCCCTGTGCTCGGCGCCACGCTCGTACGTATGGCTCTCGAAAGCTCGCTGGCCAACGCCTGGAGCAAGGGGCACGTGCGGTTCGGCGACCTGTGGTCCTGGTACACCCAGTACCCGTACCTGAAGCGTCTGCCCAACCGACAGGTGCTTGAGCAGGCTGTGCTCAGCGCTGCGGACGTTCTCCTGTGGCAGCAGGACGCCTTCGCGCTCGCCGATAGCTACGACGAGGCCACCGGCGACTACCAAAACCTGTGGATTCACGGTGACAAGCCCGAGCCCGGGTTCGTCAGCGACGACATGCTTCTCGTCCAGCCGGCACGAGCGGTCGCCCAGCGTGCGCGGGTCGTCGCCACCCCGCCGAGTGCCCCGGAGATCCCGGCGGAAGACACCAGCAATAGCGAAGAACGCACCCCGCAGCCCAGCGTCATCACTCCTCTGCCGGGCGCCAGCTCACAGCCTTCGACGCCGACGGCCAAGAACGTCCCGCAGAGGTTCTGGGGCGTCAAGACCCTCAACCCCAACCGACCTGCGGCCGACTTCGCCAGCATTCAGCAGGAAGTCCTGGCACACCTTGAAGCGGCCGACGGCGTCCAGCTGGAGGTTCGCATCGAGATCACCGCAACCACCGCCGACGGTTTCACCGAGCAGCAGGTACGAACCGTCCGCGAGAATGCTGTCCAGTTGAAGTTCGAGGACAGCGGCTTCGAAGAAAGCTGAACAACCTACACACCGAACCGCAGTCCCACATGCGACGGGCCCTTTGGCGGCTCGGGATAAGGCGACCGCCTCCCGAACCGCAACGGGGCCCAGGTTGGGTTTACCTACTCAATTTGATCCAGCTCAGCGCGGAGCCGTTTGGCCGTGGCTTCGGCTCGTTGCAACCTTCGCTCCAAGGCGGACCGCGACGGTGGAGGCGTGCTCCCCTCTGACTTCTCAGCCTTCTTCTGCCGGGGACAAGCCATCCGACGCGCTCGTAGGCGGTGATCACTCGTACTTGAGGGCAGGAGTAGCACAGCCGCTCCGGCTGCGGCGTCGGCCAGCCGTCTGCAAGCATCCGTTGCGTGTGTTCTCGCTCCCGCTCAGTCTGAAGTTCCGGGTTCGTGCGCCAGGCCTCCTCGAACTCGGCGGACATCTGCAGCACTCTGTGCGGCGGTGCTCGGTGGAGCCCCGAGACAGGGGTCCAATCGAGGCTCGGGGCGACGACCTCATCCGCGTGGCCGCAAGTCAGGGCGACCTTCCAGAAGGCAGAAGTGTGCGGCTCATCGTGCCAGATGAGTGCCCACACCTTCGGATCAACGCCATCCGGTGGTTCCAGTGGGTCGCCTGGAAGCGTCGCCTCCTTCCGCTCGCCCCACTCGGCGATCATGCGATATGGAGCTGGAGGGGAGTCATCGTGCCAGCAGATCATCTGCCCAGGAGGCAGCCGTGAGTCGTGTACGTGTTCCTTCCGCTGCACCTCGTACGGCGGGGTTCCGTCTCCGCGGGTGAGGACCTCTGGGATGCATCCGCAGTCGAGCTGAACACGCCACCGGAACGCGCGGGTCAGATCCGGAATTAGGAAGCCCCAGAGCACTCTCGGGATGTACCCACGCATTTTCGGCTACCTCTGCCTCGCACTCCCGTAGTACATCCTTGCGAGGCCTGGCCCTGCCGGGAAGCCATTGCAGGGTGGGGGTATACGACAGTGGCCTGTCCTCCAGGAGAGAATGGCCACTACTGGTTGGAGGGGCACCCAGGGCGTCTCCGGTTCGTTGCCCAGAGCGGCTGTCCATCGATCGCCGGCGGGCTGTGAGCGATTGATCGGCATGCTACAGACCCAGATCCGACGCCAATGGAATGCCGTGCTGGTTCACTCGAGTGAGTGACCCCTCATAAGTGTCAAGCGCCCGGGTCCCTTGGGCATCCCGGGGCTTTTCAGGGACTTTCACGTCTACCCAGGGAGATCCGAAGGGCTTTCCGCCATGTAAGCAGAGGAGGCTCTGGCAGCGTCACTGAAAGGCACAAAGCGTGGTCAGGGCCTCGACTCGGCACTCGATGATGTTCACGGCGAGACCACCGCAGGCGGTCTCTTTGCGCTTCACGTTCATGCGACCATTCGGCATCGCTCTTCCAGCCATCGCTGAATCTCTGCTGGAGAGAAACGAAGCTGTTGGCCAACGCGGAAGCTCGGCACTTCTTCCTTGATGTGGTTGTCGTACACCCAAGAAGCCGGCTTCCCGAGATAGGTGGCAAGCGTCCTGACGTCCCACATCGGTTCACTCACAGGTCATTCCTTTACGCTTGCTTCGGCTGCTCGCGAGGACAGTAGTGAGGAATGGCGGCCGCACCAAGCGGGTGGAGGTCTGCGTGGCGACGAGGGGGCACAAAGTCAGCACCGATCCAGCACGACGCACCCGAACGGACCGGAACGGACGCCAGCGGAAGTCAGCACCAGGTCAGCACCGGCGCCTTCTCGCTCGATTTGCCTTACGTGGCCCGCGCCTCTGACCTGCATGTTTGTGCGGGAGAGCGCCGTGTGGTAAACGGCGCCCTCCCATTTGGAGAACATCTGGCTGCGCACCAAGCGCTACGACGCGAACGGCAAGGTCAGGAGTGGTACGGGCGGGGTCTGCTATCTCTACTGGCCCGCTCGTCCGACACCGCCTCAGCGCCGGGTTCTGAGGTCGTTCGGCCTGCTGTGAGCATGTGCGGTGCCACGGCCGCCTCGGCCACCTGACGGCAGCGTTCCCGGCCGTCCTGCGCGAGGTGGCCGCACCGGTCCCACCGTGACCTTGATCGAACGATGCCCGAGCCGGCGAGAACCTAGGACTTGTCCGGTCGATCATGTGACTGCCTTGCGCCTGGGTCGTTGATGTGGGCATGGGGCGGGGTGATCTGAGTGATGCCGAGTGGGAACGGCTGCGGCCGTTCCTGCCTGTCAGCAACAGGCGCTGTGGCCGG
>NZ_JBIAUE010000027.1:0-94798 GCF_042892615.1 Streptomyces sp. NPDC001750
CGTTCCCACTCGGCATCACTCAGATCACCCCGCCCCATGCCCACATCAACGATCCAGGCGCAAGGCAGTCACATGATCGACCGGACAAGTCCTAGGTGCCGCCCGGGACCGTCGGCATCGGTGCACCACGCCGTCCAAGTCGCTGGACCAGCTCATGGGCAGCCGGCCGGCCGACCCGCACAGACCTGATGCGGTTGCCACCCCCTGCATGACGCGGCGCCGAAAATGCCGTGACCAGCCGGTGATCTACCTGGCCACGGACATGACGGCCGCGCCTCGGGCTCGGCGACGACGAACTTGTGGCCGCTCCACGACCAGCTCTCCTCTCCGTCCGGTCCGCTCTCGGCCGCCCGAGCGCCGGACGGACCCAGCCGCGTCCGTCCGTGCCGGCCTGGCGTGCGACTACGAAACCCTGCCCGCCCGCTCCGAAGCCGTGATCCACCTCGCCACGACCGGCCTCATGGCACGTCGCCTCACCTGCGAAGCCGCCATCTCCTGGCGCGACCCGACACCACAGATCAAACAGCAGAGCTCGGGACAAAGCACTGGGACAAGGCGACCTCCAGGCGGCGCACGGTGCACCAGGCAAGCGAACGCCAGGCCCATCGCAGTCCTGAGCGGTGGAGCGGGCCCCTGAACCCCGCGTGGGTCAGCGCGACGTCGCACCCGCGTAGTCCGGCTCGGCCTCAGCCGCCAGGTTGCCGCGCTTGCCGACGAACCAGCCGATGGTCAGCAGCACCGCCCAGACCACGCCGACGTACAGCGAGATCCGGCCATCGGGGTCCATCGCCGTCAGCACCGTGACGAAGGCGAGGAAGGTCAGCGCGATCCAGCTGCACACCGTGCCGCCGGGCGCCGGAAAGGAAGAGGCCGGCAGCAGGCCCTTGAGTACCTTGGCGCGGTAGCGGATGTGGCTGAGCAGGATCATTGCCCAGGTCCAGATGGCCGCCGCGGTTGCGACCGACATGACGTACCCGAACGCCTTCTCCGGCACCAGGTAGTTGAGCATCACGCCGATCGACATCACGATCACCGACACTGTGATGCCCGCGGCAGGGACCTTCCGCCCGTTCAGTTTGCCGAAGATCTTCGGCGCCTCGGAGTTCGCCGCCAGGTCGCGCAGCATGCGGCCGGTGGAGTACATGCCCGAGTTGCAGGACGACAGGGCTGCCGTCAGGACGACGAAGTTCACGATGCCGGCCGCCAGCGGGATGCCGATCTTGTCGAAGGCCGCCACGAACGGGCTCACGCCGGCGTGGAATTCCGTCCACTTCACGACCGACAGGATCACGATCAGCGAGCCGACGTAGAAGACGATGATGCGCCACGGGAGGGTGTTGATCGCCTTCGGGAGGGTCTTCTCCGGGTTCTCGGACTCGCCCGCCGTGACGCCGACCAGCTCGACAGCAAGGTACGCGAACATCACGCCCTGTAGCGTCATCAGGCTGGACCCGATGCCGTTCGGGAAGATGCCGTCGTGCGACCACAGGTTACTCACCGTGGCGGTGTCGCCGGCCTGCGAGAATCCCAGCGTCAGCACGCCCGCGCCAATGACGATCATTCCTATGATGGCCGTCACCTTGACCATCGAGAACCAGAACTCCAGCTCGCCGAAGATCTTCACCGAGATCAGGTTGACGCCGAAGAGCACCACCAGGAAGGCAAGCGCGCTGATCCACTGCGGGATGTCCGGGAACCAGTAGTTGATGTAAATGGCCGCCGCGGTCAGCTCGGTCATGCCGGTGACGGCCCACATCAGCCAGTACGTCCATCCGGTCGCGTAGCCGAAGAACGGGCCCAGGAACTCGCGGGCGTACTCCGCGAACGAGCCCGAGACCGGGCGGTACAGGAGCAGCTCACCGAGCGCCCGCATGATGAAAAAGATGACCACGCCCGCGAGCGCGTACATCAGGATGAGGCTGGTGCCGGCCTTCTCGATGTTCTCGCCGGCTCCCAGGAAGAGTCCGACACCGATCGCGCCGCCAATGGCGATCATTTGCACCTGGCGGCTGCCGAGTCCGCGCTCGTAGCCCTCTGCGGAGGCGTCAGCAGTTGCCGCCTCCGGGACCTTCGAGGTGGTCATATCCGCGCCTTTCGTCGTGCACGTGACAACGTGTTCACGCTCTCCGTAGACAAGCTCGATTTCCTTCGTGATACGTCCGCAGACATTCGTGTCGGGTGGGATGGGCTGGGGCGTGTTGCGAAAGTAGCGTCGCAGGCCGGACGGGATTTTCGAAACACGCCCCAGCGGGACGTGAGCGAGGCCGCGCGGCCTGACGCGTGTGTGCCAGTGGTGTATCGGCGCCCCATTCGGTCACAGGCCCACCATTCGGATGATGGGGGCGCCGGTCCCGTCGACGCCATGGACGGGACCGGCATGGGCCCTTACGACCTCGTCCACGATTGGCAGGGGGGGAAGGAGCGGCGTCTGGGGCCTTCGAATCCAAGGCGGAGGTGGGAGTCGGATGGGGTCTCCCCTGCTCGAAAGCAGCTGAGAGCTTGGGGAAGGAGCGTCGGGGGCTGACGACAACGCCGGAGGCGGAGGTCCCAGACACCGCGATGCCGCTGCCAATCGTGGACGAGGTCGTTACGCCCTCCGGCTGTGCCGCCGTTCGGGTCGTTGCTGATCAACTGGTCGATAACGGGGTGGCCGGTGAGCTCGTGGTTCCTCGTCTCGGGGGCACCAGTCGCTCGGAGTGCGCCCTTGATGGTTCAGCGGGGCGAGCGCCGCCATCGCACCATCCCGGCACCGCTGCGTGCTGCTGCCGACGAAGCGGGCGAGAAAGCGGAGAAGACGCGGACTTGCCGACGGCGGCACGTACACCGGCGAGGAGGGGATACCAAGCAGCGGAGAGTCCCGCCATGCCGGCGCCGACGACGGCCACACGCCGCGGGTGCCGATCACTCATCGCCTTCGCCATGGCCCCCATCATGGAGGGAGCCCCCATCACAATTGAATGTCGGATTCCGCCACTCTTGGCATACTGGAATGTTCTCGGATTACATTCCTGAAGCATGGTCACCGCATGTCGCGTCTTTGAGAGCTTTGGCCCGGGTGTTACCACGACGCTGGTTGCGGGACAGCCGGTGGAAGTGACCGGGCTCCACGTGTACGGCGACCCGGCCGACGCGACGGTGGGCGGCGTGCTCGTTCTCGCCACCGGAGCCCTCACGGCAGAGACCCAGCTCGAGGTGATGGACAGCGCCACTGAACGGCAGGCGGCGGGTGTTCTGCTGCGTGGTCCTGTCGATGATCGGGTGCGGCATCGGGCCGCCGATGGCCACCTCGCCCTGGGTGAGCTGGCCGAGGATGTGGGCTGGGCACAGTTCATCTCGATGGCTGATGCCATGCTCCAACAACTCCACGCGCCACTCGACAACGCCCACGACGCGCACCAACGGATCTTCCGACTCAGTGACGACGTCGCCGAGCTGCTGGCCGCCCCGATCATGGTGGAGGACCTCCGGAGCCAAGTAGTGGCCTACTCGGCTTTTGGAGAGATCGCCGACCAAGTACGAATGGACAGCATCCTGGGGCGCGCGGTACCAGACAAGATCGTGACGCAGCTGCGCGCAGCAGGCACCTTCCGCCGCCTTGCAGTGAGTCATGAGCCGTTCAAGGTCGAAATCGAGGATCCCAGCTTCCTGACACGTCTGGTTGTCCCCATCCGCGTCGGCCCCGAGGTCATCGGCTCAATCTGGGCAATCCACAACGGTGAGCTGACGCCACAGCAGCGGCAACGCCTTCTCGACATGGCACGCTCCTTGGGATTGCTGCTCGTTCGACTGCGTGCGCACGAAGAACTCTCCAGCCGCTACACAGCGGACCGGATCCGTGAGGCGTTCCGCAGACCCGTTGACAGCTCCTCGACCGAGCCCCTGGTCCTGCCCGCTCGAGAGGTCCGGGTGGCGGCGCTGGGCCGCTTGAACGGCACGAGCGCACAGAATGACCTCGCCGTGTGGCGCACCGTTTTCCGACGTCACGCTTGGGCCGATCCGATCCTCACCGACATGGAGGGGCTGGTGTTCGCGATCCTCACAGACGGTGACGGACCGGGTAGCTGGGCCTGGGCTCGCTCCCTGAGTTTGAACGGGCGTATCGGGCAGGTCGGAGCAAGTCGCCCTACCTCTTCTGCGACGGCTCTACCTGCCAGGAACCGGGAGGCCCTCGAAGTGCTGGGCACCGGCGTGGCTCTGGAGCGCCCAGCCGTCAGTTACGAAGAGGTATGGGCCCAAGTGGTCATCCGCCGGACCCACGCCAACCTGCCTTGTGACCTGATCCACGACCTCAGCAGGCTCGATGACAAGGGCCGCGATCGGCAGGCGCTGGCCTCCACCCTGCTGACCTGGCTGATGAACTGGGGCGACTACAACCGCGCCGCGCGGACCCTGCGGCTCCACCCCAATACCGTGCGACAACGAATGCGCCGCATCGAGCACCTTCTCCACGGAGTGGACCTGTCAGATCCCGAACAGCGACTGGCCGTGACCCTGGTGCTGCAGGCACATCTCCATCGTGACGAGCCAGTCCGGACGGAGCCGGACAACACGGTTGCGGGCTGATGCTCATGCCACTGAACCGATCGCCGACCGGCCCCGGTCAACCCCAAGGGCAAGGAGCTGGTCACCCGGCTCCTCGCCGGACAGCGCGAGGCAAGCGGGCGAATCGACGCGGCGGAAGTCCACCACGTTGCCAAGCTCACTGATCTCGGACGATCGGGGCAACCGGCCGCCGTGGGCAGAGCTCATGGCCGCAACGAAGCGCCAGGCCCTTGTGGCAAGGGCTGTCACGCGGACATCCACGGCAAGAGACCTGTCGTAGCACTCACGGAACAGCCACTGGAGAGCGACGTGCGGTGACAAGCCGCATGCGTCGCTCGCGCCGGGGGCCGTGGGAAAAGGACCTGCCCAGCAGGCACCTCGCCGGCGGCCCACCAGTACCCTGTGGCAGGGCCTCTAGAGACGGGTTCAGGAAGTCGCCGCCACGCGCTCACTGTGAGTGACTCACTCCGCTTGCCGGCGTCGCCACGGTTCTATGCATGGACAATCGCGTCCACGCTGCCCCGCACCAGGCCAGTGCTCGACGCACGCATGCAGCTGTTCCTTGAGGCTGGTACGGACCCTCGGAGCCCGGCATCGGGCGATGGTGCACGATGTCGACCCGGATGTAACGAGCAGGTGGTGACCAGTGATCAGTCTCCAGCGGCTTTTCGACGCTGTAGGACCGTCCGTGCTGTCAGAGGTGTGCGCTCCCGAGGGGGCTCCGGTCCTGGTGGGCGATGTGGTGATCGCCGAATCGGACGGCGAGTTGGAGCTGGCTGCGGGCGATGTGGTTCTCGGTGTGAACCTGATCGACCGGATGGCGGCCCTTCGGCTGTTGTCGGTGTGTGCCCGTCAGTCCGCGGCCGCGCTGCTGCTCAAGGCGCCGGTGGCTGTCGACGAAGAGGTGACCGAGGCGGCGAGAGCCACCGGAGTGGCGCTGGTGGAGGTCGCACATCGGGCAGGGTGGGCCCAGGTGGTGTCACTGCTGCGCGCGGCGCTCGACAGCGAGGGGCTCGCAGGGGCCGCGGCGGGCCGGGAGGTTGCCGAAGCCGGGGACCTGTTCGAAGTGGCCGATGCGATCGCCTGCATCATCGACGGGCCGGTCACCATCGAGGACCGCAACTCTCGCGTACTCGCCTACTCCACCCGGCAGGAGTGCGGCGACGAGGCACGGGTGGCGACCATCATGAGCCGACACGTTCCCGACGAGCTGGCCGCGCACTACCGGCGGCACGGAGTCTTCCGCAGGATCGTTCAGGACAAGCGACCCATATATGTTCCCGCGGCCGTCGGGGGCAGCAAGCCCCGGCTCGTGATGCCCGTACATGCCGGCGGGGACGTCCTCGGCTCGATCTGGGCGATCGTGCCGGGCCCCGTCCCCACCGAGCGAGCCGCAGCATTCGCAGTCGCCGCAGACGCCGCTGCCCTGCACCTGCTCCGTCGGCGTGCAGAGGCCGACAGGGAGCGCCTGGCACTGACGGACATGGTGGCGAGCGTGCTGCACGGGAAGGAGGGTGCCGCGGACGCGGCGCGCCTCCTCGGGCTGGTGGCAGGACCGTGGCGGGTGGTCGCCGTGGGCGTGCGCTGCGAGGACGCACACGAGGCCGAGACGCAGCGCCTGACAGTACGGGAACGGCTGTCCCGGTTTCCCGGGTCACGTCTGCGCTCACCCGCCGCCGATATCGGCGGCGTGGTCTACAGCATCGTGGCTGCCGAGGCGGTGACTACCGCTTCCGGACGCCAGTCCGACTGGCTTTACGAGGTCGGCGAGACCACCGGCCGGGCAACACCGCTCATCGCCGTGGGCGGGCTCGCGGCCTCGATTCCGGAACTTGCCGCCTCCCGGGAGCAGGCCGACGACACGCTCGGGCTGCTCACGGCAGGCCTGGTCGCGAAATCCCAGGCCGTCCATGACGACGTATGGGCCGAGGTGGTCCTCCGCCGCACGGCCCTGGCCACCTCAACCGCCCGGACCGCGGACATCGGACCTCTGCCACGACTCATGGACCACGACCGCGAGTGCCGCACCAGTCATGTGCCGACGTTGGAAGCGTGGCTGGAGGAGATGGGCGACCTGAAGGCCGCCGCCGCCCGGCTGCACGTCCACCCGAACACGCTCCGCCACCGGATGCGCCGCCTGCAGGAAATCGTGGAGCTGCGGTTGGACAGCCCAAAGGTCCGGTCCGCGCTGCTCCTTCAACTCACGGCCCTCCGCTACGGCACAGAGGGCACCCCGCACGCCAAGGCCGACCACCGCGCCCGACCGCCCCAGTGAGGGGGTAATCGTCAAGAAAGCAGGGAGCCCCTTGCCGCGTCCGGCACATCCACTGCGCGTTGTGCCAGCCGCACTCCCGGCCGCCGAAGAACGGTGCCGTTCACACGATGACGGCGGGTTCCCCCCATCGACACCATGGCTCCACTCCATGGCCCAGCCGGGCATCGGTGGATTCATGGGAAGGACGATGGCGTGAAGATCGGCAGTTCTCACGCGGCCAACAGCCGCGAGGTCATCAGTCGTGCGCACCCGGTTCACGAAGAACCCGCGCTCGCGGAGGCTCGGATCGATCTTGCGGCGATCCGAGCCAACACGACTCGGCTGCGCGATGCGGCAGGTTCCGCCGAAGTGATGGCCGTGGTGAAAGCTGACGGCTACGGGCACGGCATGGTCCCCTGCGCCCGCGCAGCACTGGCCGGCGGCGCGACGTGGATCGGCGTCGCACGCATGCACGAAGCATTGGCGCTGCGCGCAGCGGGGATCGGCAGCCGGATCCTCGCCTGGCTGCTGGGCCCCGGGGACGACTGGGCTGCCGCCGTTGCCGCCGGGATCGAACTATCGGCCGGAGACCCCTGGGCAGTCGAGGCCGCGACCCGGGCGGCACCGGCTGCAGGCCGGCCGGGCCTGCTGCACCTGAAGATCGACACCGGGCTGGGCCGCGGTGGCGCCTCCCCCGCCCACTGGCCCGCCCTGCTGGAGACGGCCGCACGTGCGGAGGCGTCCGGGCATGTCCGGGTCGTTGGGATCTGGTCCCATCTCGCCCACGCCGATTCCCCTGGCCACCCCGAGTCCGACCGGCAGGTGGAGCACTTCCGTGACGCAGTCGAGCTCGCGCGGAAGGCGGGGCTGCGTCCCGAAGTCCTCCACCTGGCCAACTCGGCAGCCACCCTCGACCTTCCGCAGACCCACTTCGACCTCGTGCGCCCCGGGATTGCGCTCTTCGGGCTGAGCCCAGTGCCGGAGGCGGCCGAGCCGGCGGCCCTGGGGCTGCGGCCGGCGATGACGCTCACCGCCCGGCTGGTCTCCGTCAAGCGCGTCCCCGCCGGGCACGGAGTCTCCTACGGTCACCACTACCGCACCCCCCGTGAGACAACGCTCGGTCTGATCCCGCTGGGGTACGCCGACGGCGTACCCCGGCACGCCTCCGGTGCCGGTCCGCTCCTCGCCGTCGGCCGACGGCGCACGGTGGCAGGCACGGTCTGCATGGACCAGTTCGTCGTCGACCTCGGCGACGACACGGCCGCAGCCGGCGACGAGATCGTGCTCTTCGGCCCCGGGGACCGCGGGGAGCCCGGTGCCGAGGACTGGGCACGTGCCGCCGGAACCCTCTCCTACGAGATCGTCACACGCATCGGCGCGCGGGTACCGCGCACGTACACCGGCGGTTCCGACCCGGAAGAGCGCTGACGTCGACCCGTTCACCGGCTGGCCCGCGGACAGCCTCCGGAACGACTCACCACATCGAGCCGTCCTCCCTTCCAGGGCCGCCCATGACGCCTCCTCATCCGGCACAGACGAGGAGACGACCCCTGGGGCGTGTTGCGAAAGTCCCGCCCGGCCCGCTACGCCTGGCACGGCGCCTCACCGCGTCGACGGGGCGCTCGGGCAGCGTCGCGGTCCCGGCCACCGGGAGAACGGTCGTGCCGCCTCCTGCGGACTCGCCCCACTGGCCCGGATCGGTACTGCGGGCGATCTCCTGAGCGAGTCGGCTGTTGGCTGCAACCAGGTCCTGCGGTGGGACGGCGGCGAGGGCTTCGACGGTGCACCCGGCGCCGACGAGTGCGGCCAGACGTTCGGTGATGAGGCGCGCGGTCTCGGGCGTGTGCGCGTGGTGTCCGGCACCGCTCCGGGTGATGGCCCGCCGGAACAGGCCCCCACCCGTCACGGCCAACGATCCTGCCGGGCGCGTGCCGCGCCCGCAGGATGGGGCCCGTACCGAAGGCCCCGTGGTCGAGTCGATCCCGATGGCGGCAACCGGGCGAAGCCGGGCAGGCCGCCGCTGCCCTCCGGGCGGTGAGCAGCGGGCAAGTGGTATCGCGCCGGGGTCGGCCCGCTTCCCGAGTGCGCCGTCACGGGGTGTGCTGCCGCCCGGTCTGCCCTGCGCGGGTGTTGCGTCGGGCGGTGATGTGTTCGGGCGGTTCGATGTGGTCCGGGAGGAGTGGGTCGGCTTCGGGTTCGCCCCAGGTGGTGACGAGGGGGAGGATGCCCGCCCAGATCCCGAGGGCGGCGTCGGGTCCGTCGCCGTCCTCCGGGGCGCCGGTGCGTATCTTGACCGATGCCTCCTCGAGCGACATGGCGAGCAGGGAGGTTGCCGCCATTTCCTTGCGGTTCGGCTGTCGTGCGTAGTCCCACTGTCCGGGTGCCGATTGTTCGGTCAGGCACTGCAGACCTTCCCGTTTCTCCGTCGGATCCGTGACCAGGCGCGGGACACCGTAGATCATCGCGCTGCGGTAGTTGATGCCGTGTTCGAACACCGACCGTGCGAGGACGAGGCCGTCCACGTGCGTCACGGTGACGCATACCGTCGCATCGGGCGAGGCGACCAGGCTTCGGCTGGCCACAGACCCGTGAAAGTAGAGGTTGCGCCCGTCGCTCCCGTAGACGGTGGGGACGACCATGGGGTGCCCGTCGACGACCAGTCCGAAGTGGCACACGAAGCCGGCATCCAGGATCGCGTCGAGTTCGGCACGGTCCAGGCTCCCTTGTTCCCGCAGACGGCGGTGGCGGGTGCGGTCGGTCTCCGGCAGGGAGGCCCGGAGTTGGCTGTGGTTCACGGCAGCTCCTTCACAAGCGCGTGGGCAGTAGGAGGACTTCACAACGTGGGGGACATGGGCGATGGCGCGGCCGGCGGCTCCGAGCTGGGCGGGTCGGACGCGGTCCGGTCAGCTTGTCGGCGCACCGGCGGCGAGTTGATCGGCTCAGTATCGCTGGTGCGGTTCCAGGTTCAGCCGTGTCCGGCCCCACAGGCCGAGACAGCGGTTCCCGGAATGAGCCGACTGCCTCCCGGTAGCGGGCACCACGCGTTGCGTGGTCGAGACCGTACGCAGGGAACTCCACCGGGCGGTCGCCGGACGCCACGCCGAGTACCAACCGGCCCCCGCTCAAGTGGTCGACGGAGGCCGCCTGCTCGGCCAGATCGATGGGGTGCCGCAGCGGGAAGATCACGCTGCCCGCAGCGAGGGTGATCCGGGAGGTGTGCGCCGCAAGCCAGGCCAGGGCGGTCCACGGGTCGTACACCTGCCCCACGTCGCCGAACTGCGCACCGTCGGCAACCGCATCGCGGGCTGGGGAGACCCGGACGTGCGCGGCGGTGGCGAGCCCGACGAACCTCGCGGTCATCCTGAACCTGCGGTCGTTCGGGCACTTGGAGGAGATCCTCGTCCGGATCGCCACCAGCCTGCCCGGAGTGACGGTCACCGAACGGCGGTTGGTGCTGCGACAGGTGAAGATCTACGGCCGTCTGGTGGACGAGAACGGGCGGAGCACCGGGGTGGTCCCGCCCGGATCCGTGGGCTGATCCACAGAGGCGCCGAAGCTACGGCCGGCCGCCACCCGGCGGTGCTCCTCGCTCCCGCCGCAGCGAAGTACGTCGACGGCGACAGCCGAAGAACCCGGCAGACGGGATCGACCCCGAGGCCCCTCCCGCGCAGGTGGTCGACCACCTGCGCGGCTCGCCGGAGACGGTCGATCTCCCGGGCAGAAGACACCGAGGCTGCATTCATGCTCTCGTTCACCTGCTTCAACTCCGCATTCTCCCAGCGGAGTTGCCTGAGTTTCTCGCGCTCGACGGCACGGACCTCACGGACCGCGTGCTCGCGGAGCTCGTCGGGGTATTTACGCGGTGCTGCCATGGTGCTGGTGGTTCTCCTCCGCCAGGACCACAACCCTGGCATCAGGGACTCCACAAATCCCAGCACAGCTCAGAGCTTCAGCAGCCATCCGGCCACCGCCCCCAGGACCGGAAATCCGGCCGCCATCAGAATTCGGTTCGATATTTTCTGCCGAATCACGGTCACGCTGCTCCCCTGTCGTAGGCAGGGGGCGCGGCGTGCTCTCGTGCGTGGTCGGGCACTCACGGCACTCCCCAGAGCTATCGGATCAGAAACGTTCGTTCTTGATGCGAGCGTACTATGATCGTCGGTAGGGGGCGGAACAAGCGGAGGCGCACACGACGGCCCGGCACCGGGAGAACGAGAGAAAGTGACCGTGGACGCATCGCAGCCCGCGCCTACGCGCCCCGAGCCGCCGCCCCCCGCCGTTCCCCGGACGGGGTGCACCCACCGTTGGCTGCACAGGGGGACCGGGGGCGCCGCAGCCGCCGAACCCGGCGTGCGCTCCCTCGGCGACGTCAAGGACCACACCGGCCGCACCGGCTACGCCGTCGCCCTCCCCCGCCCGCACGAGCCCACCCCCGAACTCCGCCTGATCTTCGGCAAGTCCACGGGCATGCCACTCGGCACCGAGAAGGTGGCCACCCGGGGCGGTGACGGTGTGAGCAAGCCGCGGACACCGCGGTGAACGGCGGCGTCCGCGGACACCAGGCCGACCAGGTCGGCGGTGCCCGCGGATCCGGGCGAACCGGGCCTCCCGCTGCCACCACTTCGACGGAAAGGGACCTGCCGCCCTTCCGCTCCGGCCTCGTCCTGAGACGGGTCGGCCCTGAACGGACAGGGGCAGCCGGTCACAGTCGGCCTACGCCCCGGACGGAGCGGGTTCCGCCGTGCTCGCCACTGCGGACGTGGGCCGCTTTGCTCGCATGGCGAACAGGAGCAGGCCCGCCGCGGCGAAGACCGCACCGGTGGCGACGTACAAGGACCGCGGTGCCCATCCGGCGTCCAGCAACCACCCTGCGACTGAAGGCGCGAGGATGGCTCCGACCCGCCCGACGCTGATGGCCGCTCCGACACCGGTCGCACGCAGTTTCGTCGAGTACACGCCCGGCGTGAGGGCGTAGAGTCCCGCGATGCATCCGTTGACGGCGACGCCGATGACGGCGCCCAGGCAGAAGGCGAGGGTCAGCAGGCTGGTGGAGGCAGCGAAAGCGACGATCAGGACTGCGGCCCCGAAGAGATAACTCCGCAGCACGCTGAGCAGCGCGTACCGTGCCGCCAGCACACCCAGGAGAGCCGTTCCGAAGATTCCTCCCAGGTTGAGCAGCGTGCCGCCGGTCAGTCCTTGGGTCGAGGACATGCCGGCTTCCACCAGAAGCGTCGGGGTCCAGCTGGTGACGAAGTAGAAGGCGGCCATCACCAGGAAGAACGCACCCCACATCACCAGGGTCGGTCCTCGCAGTCCACGGACGAGCAGGGCACGGAATCCGGTCTGCGAGGTGTCGCCCGCAGTGGCGGCCGGAAGAGCGTCGAGCTCGGCGTGCCCCATCTTCCGCGCAAGGGAGTTGACCCTCTGCAAGGCGTTCGCAGGCTTCCTGGTGACGAGGAAGTCGATCGATTCGGGCAGGCACCAGTAGACGAGCGGGAGGATGGCGAGCGTGGCGAGCCCGCCGGTGAGGAAGACCGACCGCCAGCCGTAGTGGTCGATGAGGAACACGGACGAGAGGCCGCCCACCGTGGCGCCGACGGCGTATCCCGTCGAGTTGAGGCTGACCGCGAGCCCGCGCCAGCGCTGTGAGGCGAACTCACCGGCGATCACGTTGCTGCAGGCCAGGACCGCGCCGATACCCACGCCCGTCACGAGCCGGAGCGCCCCCAGCTGCTGCCAGTTCTGGCTGGTCGACGAGAGCAGCATGCCGAGGGCGGCCACGGCCAGTCCGGCCAGGATGACGGGCCGGCGGCCGACCCGGTCCGCCCTGGGGGCGACGAGGAGCGCGCCCAGGGCCATTCCGGCCAGTCCGCTGCTGAGGAGGACCCCGAGGTGGCCGGGTGTGAGGTGCCACTCGCCGGAAACGGTCTTGCCGGTGAAGGACATGACCAGTACGTCGAATCCGTCGAGCGTGTTGAGGAGCACACAGACCGCGATCGCGCTCCACTGGAAACGGCTCATGGGCCCCTTGTCCAGGGCCTCCCGCAAGGTGGCGCTCATCGGGCGGCCGATCGAGAGGCGGGGCAAACGTAGAAGATGGGCATGGCAGCACTCCGTTGTCGACTGCGGTGTAGCCGACGAGGCCTGAAGAGCGACACGCGAGGCAGTCTGTTTTCAGCCGTCGGTGCAGCCATGTTCCGAGTCGCTGGGAGGGGTGGCCAGGCCCGTTTCCGCATGCCGGGAAACGAATGGTCTCCGGCATGTGCCGGTCAGGGAACGGATGTGTGGAGTGCTCGCGAGATGGCACGACAACTGGTACGGACGAGGTCCGCCAGTGCCCCCGTGGGCATGGACCCGTGTCGTACGACGACGGACACCGCGGCTTCGATCTCCCCGGTGACGCCCACGACCGGCGCCGCGACGGAGAGCGTGTCGAGTGACAGTTGGCGGTCGCTCACGGCGTAACCACAAGCGTGTACTTGCGCGAGGGCCCGTCTGATCTGGGTCGTGTCCGTCAGGGTGAAGGGCGTGTGACGGGAGAGGGGGCGGGCCAGTGCTTCGTCCTGAATCGAGGTGGGGGCATGGGCGAGCAGGACCAGTCCCGCCCCGGTGGCCGTGATGGCCAGACGTCCACCGACGCGCGTCAGCGTGGGAACCGCCCTGCTGCCGCCGATGCGCTCGACGAAAACGACGTCCGTGCCTTCCCGTACGGCCAGTTGTACGTTCTCGCGGGTCATCTGGCAGAGATCCTCCAGGTAGGGCAGAGCGCGCTCGCGCAGCCCCTGGCCGCGGGGCGCCAGGGAGGCGACCTCCCACAGACGGAGCCCGACACGATACTGCCCCTGCTCGTCGCGTTCCAGCGCGCCCCAGGCGAGAAGATCTCCCAGCATGCGGTGCACGGTGGAGACCGGCATGTCCACCTTGCGGGCCAGTTCGCTCAGGGTCAGGTGCGGGCGCTGTGCGGAGAACGCGCCGAGGATCTGCAGGGCACGCCAGATGACGGGGCCCGTGCCGGTTGCCGGGCCCGGATGGGGACGCTTGTGGCGGTGCCGCGGTGGTGTGACGGTGGCGTGTTCGTGGGGCACGGCGGGACTCCTCATCCGGTCAATGGCTCTGGCCCCCCGGTGTGCGCTATTGCTCGCCGGTGTTCAGTTCATCACCCAGAAGCGCGATGCGACGGAGAATGTCAACGGCCAGAGACCGCTGATCGGCGGGGAGGGACTGCAGGAGCTGTTCGTTGATCTCTTCGGCGGGGGGGATCAGGGAGCTCAGCAGTTCGGCTCCCTCGTCGGTCAGCCTCAGCAGGGTGCGTCGGCGGTCCTTCTCGTCCCGCACCTGGCTGACGTACTGCTGATCGGTCAGACGGCGGACGATCAGGTTGACCGTGGACCGGTCCAGGGACGTGAGGTGTGCGAGCGTGCGCTGGTCGATGCCGGGCTCGCGGCCGAGGGCGTTGAGGACGGAGAACTGCTGGGAGGTGATCCCGCGAGAGACGTGTCGGCTCCACAACGCTGTGTGTACCTGCTCCGCACGCCGGATCAGATGTCCGATGTAGTTCTCCAGGTCGAGTGCGCGCGCCACGATGCTCCGTATGCCTTGCTGCTGGGTGGTGCCGCCTGATGGGGCGAGCGGCTCGCCCGTGAGTCTATGGTCAGGCGGCACCACTGCGGCACGCGCCGCCGGGTCAGCGACTCCGACGGCCCGGTCGCTGCTCGTAGGAGGTGGCCCTGCTGGCGTCGACACCCACCTCCAGGCGACCCACGCGCTCGATCTCCACGACGACGCGGTCTCCATGGCCGAGCGGTCCGACGCCGGCCGGAGTGCCCGTCGCGATCACGTCACCGGGATACAGCGTCATCACGGACGAGGTGTACGCGATCAGCTCCCGTACACCGAAGATCAGGTGCGCCGTGTTGGTCCGCTGACGGGTGGAACCCCCGACGTCGCAGCGCAGGTCGAGGGAGTCAGGGTCGGGAATCTCGTCCGCGGTGACGATCCAAGGGCCGATAGGGGTGAACGTGTCGAACGACTTCCGGGTGGAGCGGTCCTCGCCGGAACGGACCGTGATGTCCAGCACGCACGTGTAGCCGAAGACGTGATCGAGTGCGTCGTCGACGCTGACGTGGGAGGCGGTGCGCCCGATGACGACACCCAGCTCGCCTTCCTGGTCGGTGCGCTTGTCGGAGTAGGGCAGGACGATGTCCTGGCCAGGTCCGATGACGGAGGAGTTCGCCTTGAGGAACACGCCGAGGTCGGCGACCGAGGTGCTGTACGCCATCTCGGCCTTGTGGTCGAGGTAGTTGACCGGCGCACCGACGATCTTGCCAGGGCGCGGCAACGGAGCTTCGAGTGTGGCTTCGGAGAGCGGTACGCGGGCACATGCGGTGAGGTCGACGCGCGGAGCCGCGCCGGCGCGGGCGGTGATCTCGATGTGCTGCTGGAGCGCACCGGTGGGGGAGTGGGGATCGTACGTGGCGAACTGGTCGGTCACGTCGACGAGTTCGTCCCCGTCGACGAGGCCGAGCCGTCCCTTGTTGAACAGTGCCAGGCGCATGAGGACCTCCTTGTGAGGTGTTCGAGGTGGAGGGGTCAGGCGCCGGGGTCGGCGCTTTCGGTGCGGTAGAGGCCGAGCGACCGCATGACCGGTTCGTCGCTGTAGGAGAAGAGAACTGCGTCGCGGGAGGACGAGGTGTTGAGGTGGCGGTAGGAGGCCCAGCCGGGGACGGCGAACGTGTCGTTCTCGGACCAGTCGAAGCGGACCCCGTCGACGATCGTGGAGCCTTCGCCGCGTACGACACTGAAGATGGTCGATGTCGTCTGCTTGCGGCCGACTCCGTCGAAGCCCGGGCGCAGTCGCTGGATGCGGCAGCCGATGGTGGGCATCACCGGGCCGCCCGTCCAGGGGTTGGTGTACTCGAGGACGACGCCGTCCACGTCGCTGCCCTCGGCCGTGTCGGCGATCGCGTCCAGCGCGCGGCTGGTTTCCTCCCAGGTGTAGCGGGTGACGGGGGAGCTGGGCCCGTCCTGGGAGAGCCAGGCAGGGGTGAGCCTGCCGTGCAGGAACTGGCGGCTGCCCGCGTCGTCGGGACGGGTCACCGGCTGCAGGCGCTGTGGGTACTGCTCGTAGAAGCCCGCCTCCAGCGCATTGACGAGCGGGTAGTCGAGAGCGTCCAGCCAGATCATCGGCGCGTCGCCCTCATGGGTGTGGTCGTGCCAGTGCCAGCCCGGCGTGAGCAGCAGGTCGCCCGGGGCCATGAAGACGCGTTCACCGTCGACCGTCGTCCAGGCACCGCTGCCCTCCAGGATGAAGCGGAAGGCGTTGGAGGTGTGCCGGTGTGCCTGCGCGGTCTCTCCGGGAAGGATGATCTGCAGCCCCGCGTACAGCGTGTTGACGGTGGCCGGCGGATCGGTCAGTCCGGGGTTGACGAGCATGAGAACCCGCCGTTCGGCCTCGTCGAGAGAGAGCGTCCTGGAGAAGTGGAGCAGGTTGGGCCGTAGCTCCTGCCAGCTCCACCGGTAGGGCACGGCACGGCTGTGCGGCTCGGCAGGGAAGAGGTTCCCGTAGAACCGCCACAGCGGCGCGGCCCCCAGGCCCTTCAGTGCCTTGTAGGCGAGTTCGTCGTTCATGACATCCTCCCTGTGATCCTGGTCGGGGCTCACGAGGCGGCGACGGCAGCCGGGGCCGGAGTCCACACCCAGGCGACGTCGTCGAAATCCTCGGGCGTGCGGGACGAGAGCAGGACGTTGCGCAGCGTCGCCCCCATACCGTCCAAGTGGCAGATCTCGCCGAAGCGGCGCGCGTTGGTCTGAACCCGTGCCGCACGCTCCCGGCGCTGTGCGGCGTACGCCGTGAACGCATCCGCCGCGTCGGGGAACCGGGTCAGTGACCGTCCCAGGGCGACGGCGTCCTCCAACGCCTGACACGCTCCTTGAGCCAGGTACTGCAGCATGGGGTGGGCGGCGTCGCCGAGGAGCACGATGCGACCGTGGACCCAGTTGTCGATCGGCAGCCGGTCGTACAACGGCCAGCGTCGTTCGCGGGAGACCAGAGGCAGCGAGTCGCGCACGGCCTGGCACGCCTTGCCGAAACGCTCTTCGAGCTCGGCCTCCGTTCCCCAGTCGTCGGAGTCCGGCGTGTAGTTGTCGCTCTCGAAGACGGCGACCTGGTTGTACAGCTCTCCACGGCGGACCGGGTACTGCACCAGGTGCATACGGGGACCGGCCCACACCATCACTGCTTCCGAGGCGGCGTGCTGGGACATCCGGCCGGTCATCTTCTCGGTGGGCAGCGCTCCCCGGAAGGCCACGTACCGGGAGCAGACCGGATCCCCGTCGCCCACCAGCGCCTGGCGCAGTCCCGAATGGAGTCCGTCCGCGGCGACGACCGCGTCGGCGCTCAATACCTCCGACGACTCGGCGAAGTGCAGCCGCACGCCGGAGGAATCCTGGTCGGCGCGGGTGACGGTGTGTCCCGTGCGAAGTGTGATCGCGGGGTGTTCCTGGCAGGCAGCCAGCAGGGCTGCATGCAGGTCGGTGCGGTGTGTGACGAGGTAGGGATGCGTGAACCGCTCTTTGTACTCGGCGCTGCGGAGATCGAGAGCGGTGATCTGGTCCCCTGACAACGCGTCCATCATCACCAGACGCGGCGGGGCGACCGCGGTGCGCTGGACAGTGGCGAGAACCCCCAACTCTTCAAGAGCGAACGAGGCGTTCGGGGCGAGCTGGAGGCCGGCCCCGATCTCACCGAACCGGGCTGCCCGTTCCACGAGTGTGACGTCGCGGCCGGCGCGGGCGATGGCCAGAGCTGCGGCCAGGCCGCCGATGCCGCCGCCCACGACGACGATATGGGCGGGAGAAGGGAATGCGGGCATACGGGCTCCTGAGGCTGACGTGGGGGAGGGGGACAAGACGCCGAGGCAGAGGAAATGCGAGGCATCACGCATTTGATCCGTACAGCAATCATTGGTGTACGGATGATATTAGGATCGTGCTGGCCTGAGGTCAACGGGTTGGCGAGGCCTGGCACGAATGGCGGCAGCTTGACAACAGCATGAGGAGGCCGGGGCGCTCTCCGTCACGAGGACCAGCCTGGTCCCCGCACTGTCCGGGAGCTTCCGGCCACGCCGCAAGGGTCTTGTCACCCACAGATGGCCGTGTCGACCAGGTTCGTGACCTTCTCGATCTTCTGTATGGCCTCCTTGATCATCGCCTCATTCGAGTCCTGCTTGGAGACGATCGCGCCGGGCAGGGCGTTGACGGCCACCGTGACCTCACGGCCGTCGCTGGTCACACCACCGCGAGTCTCGTAGCCGTGAATGTCGCCGCCGTGGCCCCACATCGCGGCGCAGGACAGAGTTGTCTTGTCGAGGCCGAGACCGAAAACGGTGTTGGGTTCCTCGTCCGGTGATTCGACGGTCTTCTGCATCTCCTTCAGCTGCGCCGCGGGCACCACCTTGCCGCCGACCAGGCCCGCGAAGAAGCGGTTGAGGTCACGCGGGGTGGAGATCACCATGCCTGCGGCTCCGGAGACCGAGGGGTCCATCTCGGTGGCGTTCTTCAACTCGCCTCCGGGCGGCGCGATGTAACCCTCCATCCGCGGCTTCCGGACGTTCTTGTCCCCGGGCTCGGGCCAGTAGGTCTGCTTCAGGCCGAGCCGTTCGATGACGCGCTCGGTGACCGCCTCGCCCACCGGCTTGCGGGTGACCTTCTCGACGAGCATCCCCGCGACGATGTAGTTGGTGTTGCTGTACTGGCGCCTCTTCCCGACAGGGAACACCGCCTTGTGCCGCAGTGTGGGGCCGAGGAGTTCCTTCGCCGTGTAGGTCCGGCTCGGGACGGTGGCGGTGTTCGCTTCCACGAACTCGGTGTAGTCGGGGAGGCCGCTGGTGTGCCCGAGCAGGTTCCGCACGGTGATCTTCTTGCCGTCGTAGTCCGGTCCCTCGACGACGCCCGGCAGGTAGGTGTCGATCGGTTCGTCCAGCTTCACCGTGCCCTCGCCGACCAGTTGCAGGACGGTCGCGGCGACGAATGTCTTGGTGTTGCTGCCGATCCGCACGTGCCCGTTCTTCGGCGGAGGGGCGCCCGTCTCGCGGTTGCCGATCCCGGCCGTGTAGTCGCGGGTCCTGCCGTCCTTGCCCTTGACGGAGACCAGCACGCCGGGGAATCCCGCCTGCACCAGCTGCCGCATCGCCTTCTGCAGGGCAATCTCGTTCTTCGCCGTGCCGATCTCCGCCTCGGCGTCGGACGCGTCGCCGTCTCTGCAGCCCGTCAGGCCGCCCACGGCGAGGACGCCGACCATGGTCGCCACAGTGATCCGTGACAGCCTCCGGCGGCGCTTGGACGGGACGTTCGGACGGGTGGCGGGCTGGAAGTGCTCGGACACCGTTGCTCCTCAAAACCACCTGGTAAGTGGTGTGGGGGACGTTTTCAGTAACGCCTCAAGAATCTCGATCACGAGCATCCGGCTCCATAACGCACGCAGGAAGAAACATGGTGTAGCCAGTGCTACCGTCCCGGCACAGCGATTACGACGGGCCGGCCACCTACTGATCCGGCACAGATCAGTCGGGTGCGCCGCCTGGCGGGCGGCACACCCGACTGATGCGGAGCCGTGCACGCTGCTATTCGCGGATACCCATTCCCTCGACCGGCGGGGTGCGGAGGAGCCGCCCGATCGGGATGCTCGTGGACACCAGCGCCAGCACGGCCGTGCCGCCGATGACGACGACCAAGCCCAGCGCCGGAACGTATGGGACGGGCTGCCCGGCGACGGCGTTGACGATCGAGGACAGCGTGACCGCCGCGACCGCGACGCCGATCGTGAGTGCCACGCCCAGCAATGCGGCCTGCTCGGAGTTCGCCATCCACTTCACCTGGCGGCGAGTCACTCCGACCAGACGCAGCAGCGACAGCTCCCGGGCCCGGGCCAGCGCGGCCATGATGAGCGTGTTGGCGGCCGCGAGCACGGCGTACCCGACCAGCACGGCGACCAGCAGCCGGTTGAGCCAAGAACTGATCGCCAGGTCCTTGGCCAGCTCACCGGTGAACTGATCGGTGCCGGTCACGGTGCTCGCCGGGTACGCGCCCGCCAGCTTCGCCAGGGCCGGCCCCACGTCGGCGTCCGGCGCGCTGCGGATCAGCACGTGGTCGTCCAGGCCGGTCGCGGTGTGTCCGGCCAGCGTCTCGTTGGTCAGTGTGACGTCGCCGAACCCGAAACCGCGGCTGTAGACGGCGACGACCCTCAGGGCGACCGGCGTGCCGTCCCCGAGCCATAGTTTGGCCGTGCTGCCGACCTTCCAGCCCGAAGTGTCCGCCTGGGACGAGGAGACCGCCACCGTGTCACGGCCCCGCAGGTCATCCAGGTTCCCGGACGTCACCTTCAGGTTCATGGTCTTGCTCGCACCCTGGGGATCAATGCCTTGCGCGACCACCGCCATCGCCTCGTCCATGAAGGGCACGAGCACCGAGGTACGGCGGACCCCGGTCGCGGCGAGCACCCCGGGGATCTGCCGGGCCTGCGCGGCCGCCGCAGCGGGCAGGCCCGCGCTGCCGACCAGCGCGTACTGGGCGATCGTGCCCTCCTTGCTCTGGATCACAGTCTGGCGTTCCAGGTTGTCCTGCAGGAACCAGACGGTGCCGCCGAACCCCACGGAGAGCACCAGCGCCGTCAGGACGGCGACCATGCCGCGTGCGTTCGCCCGCAGGTTCGCGGCGGCCAGGTACCCACTGTCGCCGAACACCGTCCGCAGAACCGGGGCGAGCGCCACGGCGGCGGCCCGGTTGATCCACGGGGCGAGCAGCGCGATCGCCAGAACGAACGTGTACAGCATGCCCACCGCGGAGCCCATGGCCGTCTGGCCGCTGGTGCTGCCGGTGAGGGCGATCAGTGCGAACGCGACGCCGAGGAGCGCCACCCCGGATACGATCCGGACCTTGCCACCCAGAGTCGGCTCCACGGAGGCCTCTCCGAGCGCCTCGGTGGGGCGGATGCGGGTGGCGCGCCGGGCGGCGATCCAGCCGGAAAGCAGCGCGACAGTGGCCACCGCACCGGCCACCGCCGGCGCGGCCAGGACCCCGCCGTTCATGGTGAACGTATCCGGGACGAACCCGCGGGTCACCAGCTCGGCCCTGATCCAGAGCCCGGCGAGCAGTCCGAGTGGGACACCCACCACCGCTGCGAGCAGGCTGAGCATGCCCACCTCGCCGAGGACCAGCGTCCGCACCTGGCCAGGGGTCGCCGCGACCGCCCGCAACAGGGCGAAGTCGCGGCGGCGGTGCCGCACCGACAGGCCGACCGTCGCGGCGACCACGAAACTGGTGATCAGCGCGGCGTAGCCGCCGAACGCGCCGCCGGCCTCCACGGTGAAGTCCTTGGCGGCGGCCGCCTCGGGCTGTTCTGCCAGTCCCCGCTCGTCACCCGTGTACACCTTCGTCCCAGTGCCGTCCGCGATGCGCTTCACCGCGGCGGTGACGGCCGCCCGGTCGGCGTCCTTCGCGGCGAGAACGCCGACCGCGTCGACAAGGCCGGGACGGGGGTGGAGCCGGGCCGCTTGTGCGTCGGTGAAGAACACCACCGCCTGCGATCCGCGCGTGCCAGACGTCCCGACGACGCCGCTCACCCGGACCTGCTGGACGGCACCCTCGGTGAGTATCGTCGTGGTGCTGCCGGGACGCAGCTTCCCCGCCGCTGCGAGTCGTTGATCCACGGCGATCTCGCCCTCGACCCGCGGCGCGGTGCCGGACACCACTTCGTAGGGAGTGAGCGCCGCGCTTCCCCAGCCGTGGCCCGTGACCGGCACCTTCGGTGCGACCGCCGCCGCGACGCTGATCGTCCGATCTCCCACCGCCCGCGCCACGCCAGGGACTGCGGCGACCTTGCCGACCAGCGACTCCGGGACACCCCCGCGCTCGGGCAGTGTCACCGTGCTGGTCTCGCGCTCACCGAACCGTTCCGGCCCCTGCACCGTGAGCTCGTGCTTGGCGACGACGGCGAATGCCGCGTCGTACCGCTGCGTCTCCCCCTTGTACCGCAGCCCCGACTCCACGAGCACCCCGCACACCGTAAGGATCACGACCCCGGCGGCGAGCGCGATGAACGTCGCGATGAAAGTGCCCTTGCGGTACCGCAGCATCTGTGCGGCGAGTCCGAGCACCGCTCAGCCCTTCCGGCTTGCGACGGGCTGCCGCCAGCGGCGGTCGAGCATCGCCAGCTGCTCGGCGATTCGTTGAACGCCTGGCTGCGGCATGTCCTGCATGATCCGGCCGTCGGCCAGTACCATGACGCGGTTGGCGTACGACGCGGCGACCGGGTCATGGGTCACCATGATCACTGTCTGCCCGGCCTGGTCGACCACCGACCGCAGCAGAGCCAGCACCTCAGCGGCTGTCTGCGTGTCGAGTGCCCCGGTCGGCTCGTCGCAGAAGATCACCTCGGGCCGGGTGACCAGCGCCCGTGCGATCGCCACCCGCTGCTGCTGGCCGCCGGACAGTTCCGCCGGACGGTGCCCGAGCCGGTGGCCCAGTCCGACCCGTCCGATCACCTCCGCGAGCCACGCCGGGTCCGGGCGCCTGCCGGACAGCCGGGACGGCAGCAGGATGTTCTGTTCCACGGTGAGCGCGCCGACCAGGTTGAACGCCTGAAAGATGAAGCCGATCCGGTCGCGGCGCAGCTCGGTCAGCCGCTTCTCCGACATCGATGACAGGTCGGCGGCGCCGATCATGACACGGCCCGAGGTGGGCCGGTCCAGTCCGGCCGCGCAGTGCAGCAGGGTGCTCTTACCGGACCCGGACGGCCCCATCACCGCCGTCATCGTCCCGCGGAGGAACCGGACATCGACCTCGGCCAGCGCCGTGACCGGTTGATCACCTCCGTAGGTCTTGCTGACCCGCTCAAGGCGGACGGCGTCGGTGGGCAGGGGCACTGACATGGGCGGGCACCTTCCAGGAGCCTGAGTTCGACAGCCTTCGACGGTAGGAAGAGCGCCCCGCCCCATCAATGCAGCCAGTTGCCCACGTGAAGTAGTGCAGGCACCACCGAACGCCTTCTCGACACCGACCGCGCTCAGCGCTGCGCACAGCGAATGCCGGTGGTCGCCTTCATCAAGGACGCGAACACTCGCGAGGAACGCGCGGTGGACCGGTGGTCGGCGGCGTCGATGCCGTTGGCGAACTGGCGGAGGACATCGGGGCCGCTCGGCTACGAACTGGTCGCCGCACAGCCACGCCGGCCGGACTCCGTCCGGGGTACGTGGGGCCTGCCTCCGGCGCGTAGAAGGCCGCGTCGCTCGACGACTTCGGCAACCGGTCCACGGCCGCCAGGTCGTCGTCCGAGGCGCCGTCGGCGTACGGCTCCGCGGCGGTCCGAGATGTCTTCTCCGCGAATGCGGCAGCCCGCTCCACCTTCTGATGGGACGTCAGGGCGTACGGAGGTGATGGGCGGCGGCGTGCTCCAGGAGCGCGGTCTGCGACAGGGACGAGGCGCCGACCGCGCCGCGCCCTGGCTCCGGCCGCGGCAGCGGGGGACGGGCTCACCCCATGGCGGCGCTGCGCCGGTCGTGGTCACTGGTGTGGGATCGGACGCGGTTGCCGCGGACCGTGGCCGTCGTCCTGCCGACAGGCGTGATCACCGTTGGGACGTACGGAGTTATGCACCGTGCCGCAGGGCCGCTGCGTGACGGGGTCCGGTCCGCTGTTCTGGCGTACGGCACCGACAATCCGTATGTCGCATGCGCGGCGGATGTCCTCGCTCCGATCGCCGCCGCCGTGCTGCTGACCGCGGCCCAGATACTTCCCGCTGCCCACACGGCGTACGCCGTGCTCTACGAACGCCTGTCCTCGGCCGGCGGACATGCGGTAGCGACCGGAGGGAGGGCCACCGCAACGGAGTGACGTCACGGTGTCGTGGACGAGCCCGCCGGAGGGGCCGTCGGCTGCAAGAAGGGAGTTTGCCGGACACGGCCGCTGCTCGCCGGGGCACACATGTGGTCCGGCCGTGCAGGCGAACACTCACCGGGCGTTGTCACGTTGGTTGCCTGACCGCTTCCGGGCAAACCTTGCCGGTCACGGCACTAGTCCTTCAGAACCCCCAGCCCGTTCAGCAGCCCGGTCACGATCACGAGAAGCACCAGTGCTGCTGCCGCAGCCATCGCAACCCGGCGGTGCCGGCCGTCGAACAGACGGCGCAGGCAACCGATCAGGCGGTGCCGGATGCCATCGGGCGGGTTCACGTCGGTCCGGTCGGAGCGGTCGCTTTCCCCGAACACCGCGGGGACTGCCGCTGCGCCGCGGTCCCTGCCCGAGTGCGGGGCCGATGGCTGGGGGGCGAACTGGGCGGATGCCGCCTGTTGTACGAAATACATCCGCGGATCGAGCGCGTTCGGTCCGTACGCCTGCGGTGACTCCGGTGCGGTCGGCTCGTACGACGGCTGCGCCGTTGGTATGGACCCGGCCGGTCCCGTCGAACCCTCGGCCGCCGTGACCGGCCGCCACCAGCCCTCGCCCCGGGTCAGCGTCATGCCCTTCGCCGCCGCGATCCTGTGACATTCTTCGATGATTTCGGAGAGCACGGGCCGCTCCCCCGGTTCCTTGGCCAGACAGCGCGCGATCAGGGGACGCAGTGGCTCGGGACACGCGGCCAGGTCCGGCTGCCGGGCCACGATCCGGTACAGCAGCGCGTGCCCGTCGCCCTCGCCGAACGCATGACCGCCGGTTGACGCGAAATATGCGATGAGGCCGAGCGCGAAGATGTCGAGTGCTGATGTCGCGGGTTTGCCCTCCGCCTGTTCCGGCGACATGTACGCGGGCGTGCCCAGGCGCACGTCGGTGCCGGTCAGCGCCGTCGCCTCGGCGGACCGTGCGATGCCGAAGTCGATGACGCGGGGGCCGTCCGCGGCGAGCAACACGTTGGTCGGTTTCAGGTCGCGGTGCACCACGTCGGCCGCGTGAATGGACTGGAGCGCCTCGGCCACACCCGCGGTCAGCAGCAGTACGGTCTGCAACGGCAGCGGTCCGTGTTCGAGCACGGCGTCCGCCAGCGAAGGACCGGGGACATACGCGCTGGCCATCCACGGTTGGTGCCCGTCGATGCTGCTGTCGAGCACTGCGGCGGTATATGCCCCCTGCACCTGGTATGCCGCCTGCACCTCGCGGGCGAAACGCCGCAGGAACTCGGGGTCCTGCGCGAACTCACGCCGAATCACCTTCAGGGCAACGGGCTGCCCGCCTCGGGTGTGGGACAGATAGACGCTGCCCATCCCTCCCTCGCCGAGTTTTCCACGCAGCATGTAACCCGAGATCTCGGCCGGATCCCCCGGCCCCAAAGGCTCGATCATGGTGGTGCTCCTGCCGTCCCTCTCTCTTTCTCGTACTCAAGTCCGTTGGCCAGGCTATTGGTCCCACTTGGTCCCACAATTTGCGGAGAACGCTTCCGGAAGAGCGGTCCCGGCCGTGAGCGCCTGGCGGCCTCATTCAGCGGGTACAGCCTGCTGTACCCCGGTCCGGGGTGTGCGCGATAATGACCCGGTCTCCCACAACTGGCCTTCTGAACAGGTTGGTTGACACACGCCGGAAGGGATGCTCCGGTGAGCACGCGCACACCACTCAGTACGGGCTCCGGACCGGAACACAACAATGACCCGGCGCTCCCAGCAGACCCGCGCGGTCGTCCGGGCGGTTCACGGGGGAGCCTCCGTCGCCGACCGCTGACCTGGTTCTTCTCGCTGGCCTACCTGCTCAGCCGGCTGGCGTGGACGCCGTACATCCTGTCCGGGAGCGGTGTGGGCGCCCCGGACTTCTCCTACCCCCGGCGGCACGGCCGGTCAGCCACCGGGCGTTCTGCCCGGCGCCTTGATCACCGGCCCGCTGTGGGACGTGTGGCATCTGCCGTTGTTCCTGACGGAACGGGGCAGCCGGCCGGACGTGTCCTGGTGGCAGCCGGCGGAATTCGTCGCCAGCACCATCGCCTTCAGCTTGACCTGGGTGTTCAACCGCGGTTCGGGTGGGCGACCGCAAGTCCGGTCCGGCAGCACAGTGCATCAAGGTGCTCTTGCCGGACTCCGATGGCCCCATCACGACGAGGAACATGCCGTGCCCCACAGTCGGCGGCACATCGTCCAGGGCGCGCGTCTCTCCCGTGTACACCTTGCTGACCTGCGTCGGCACAGCCGCAGGGTCTGACGACGCGTCAGTCGACGCGTCAGCCGACGCGCGGACGACTTCGCGGGGGCTGAAGGCGGCAGAGCTCATCGACGGCTCCGCAGACGGCGCACGAACAGCACGATGACGCACACCGCGGTGAGCCCGCCGAAGGCCAGGTGCGCCCCGCTGCCCACCGCACCGTACGAAACCACCATGTTGCCGATCACGCTGATTACCAGGGCTGCCCGGAGCAGGACGCCGACAACGTCGGCAGGGTCGATGCCGGCCTGAGCCCCGTCCCGGCTGTCGGCCGGGGTGAGGCGGTAGGGGTCCGTGTGCGCCACGGGAGCTCCTTCCGGAAGGCTGCGGTGTCATCGACACTACGGACCGGTCTCTTCCCGGCCCATCCCTCGTACCGCCGTATCGGTGGTATAGCAGGCTGTACCACCGACACCCGCCATGTCGACCCAGGCATAGGGTGATTGGCACATCGGAGAGCGAGGCAAGGAGGAGTGGGGTGACCACCCAGCAGGACTTCAGGGCCGACGATCGGACCGGGTCCGGTGTGACGGGCTTCGTCAAGGACGTCGTCGGTGCCGCCTCCGCCGCGCTGGGACAGCTCGCGAGCGGCTTCGGGACGGCCCTGCTCGCGCTGGCCGTCCTGGGTTGGCTCGCCCTGACGGCCGCGGTCTGTCTGGTGGGCATCGGCCTGCTCGCCGCGCCGGCCGGGCTGCGCGCCCTGCACGCGCTGGCCGGCCAGGAGCGCGACCGGCTCAGTCACCACGGTGTCGAGGTCGTCGCCCCGGACCCACCGCCCACCCAGCTGCGTCTCGCCCTCGTCGATGCCACCACCCGCCGCGAGGCCGGCTGGCTGGTGACGCACGCCACGTTCGGCCTGTTCCTCGGGCTGCTCGGTATTGTGCTGCCGATCGCTGCTGTCCGGGACACCGCCTTCCCGCTGCTGTGGCCATTCGCGCCTGCGGATGCCACCAGCACCGCATTGGGGTTCGGAACAGCGGAATCCTGGCTGGATGCCGCCGCAGTGTGCCTGCTCGGCGTGGGCTGGATCGCCATCATCCTCGGCCTCGGCCCCAGTCTGGCCCGACTCCAGGCCTGGCCCGGTGCGCGCCTCCTGACGGCCGGGCCGGACACCGATCTCCCCCTGCGCATCATCGAGCTGACTGCGACCCGGGCCGCCGCGCTGGACGCCCACGCCGCCGAACTGCGCCGTATCGAACGTTCCCTCCACGACGGCACCCAGAACCGCATCGTCACCGTCACCGTGCTGCTCGGTGCCGCCCGCCGTATGGTGGCCCGCGACCCGGTCGGCGCCGACGAACTCCTCGAACGCGCCCAGTCCGCAGCCGAACAGGCGCTGGCCGAATTACGGACCGTCGCCCGCGGCATCCTGCCGCCCGTGCTCGCCGATCGCGGCCTGGCCGACGCGCTCTCCGGGCTGGCCGCACACTGCGCGGTGCCCTGCCGGACCGACGCCCGTCTGCCGGAGCGGTGCGCCTCCTCTGTCGAGGCGACCGCCTACTTCGTGACGGCCGAGGCCCTCACCAACATTGCCAAGCACAGCGGCGCCGCCCAGGCCACCGTCACCGTCCGAAGCCGAGGCGGCCGACTTCTGTTGCGCATCGAGGACGACGGCCGGGGCGGTGCCGACGAGAAGGGCGGCTCCGGCCTCACCGGCATCCGCCGCCGCGTCGCGGCCCATGACGGGACCTTTCACCTGACCAGTCCGCTCGGCGGACCAACAACCCTTGAGGTGAACCTTCCATGCGGATCGTGATAGCGGAGGACGACCCCTTGCTGCGCGAGGGCCTCGCTCTCCTGCTGCGCGCGGAGTCGCTCGACGTGGTGGCCAAGGCCGGAACGGCCGACGAGGCGCTGGACGCCATCGACACGCACCGGCCCGATGCCGCCATCCTCGACGTGCGAATGCCGCCCACCCACACCGACGAGGGCATTCGCGCCGCCATCGAGGCCCGGCGTCGGCGCCCCGGTCTCGCCGTCCTCGTCCTCTCCGCATACGTCGAGCAGACTTTCGCCACCGAACTGCTCACCGGCGGCATCGGAGGCATCGGTTACCTTCTCAAGGAACGTGTCGGACGGGTCGAAGAGTTCCTCGACGCACTGCGACGGGTCGTGGACGGCGGTACCGCCGTCGACCCCGAAGTCGTCGCGCAGCTGTTCACGCGCTCACGCCGGGATGCCCGGCTGGAACGCCTCAGCCCACGTGAGGAGGATGTACTCGCCCTGATGGCTGAGGGGTTGGGCAACAGCGCCATCGCCGAGCGGCTCGTCGTCACCGACGGTGCCATCCACAAACACATCCGCAGTATCTTCGCCAAGCTCGACCTTGCGCCCACCCAGCAGGTCGACCGGCGCGTCGCCGCCGTACTGCACTACCTGGAGGACGCTCGCCGCCGGGTCTGACACCAGCCCCTCGCCCAGTCCTTGGCGGTCGTGGCCGTGCATGCCGCGGCTCGTGGATCTCGGTGAGGCGGAGAAGCTCCGCGGGGACCTCGGCGATTTCGTGACCGAGGTCCTCACGTCCCTGGCGCGCAAGGGCCGGCGCCGGCCAGGGACGAGTTCAAGCGGTCAGCGCATCACCGCTGTTCAGGAGGCCGGCTTGGACCTCTGCCGGAGTGCGGTAGCCATGGGCGTGGTGCGTCGGAGCCCTGAGCGCCCGCCCCATCAAGCTGGAGGACTGCCCCTCCCGCCATCGCCTCAAGATCTCATCCTGCTGAGCTGGCGAAGACGCGTAGTCACGCGCCTGTGCCTCCAAGGCCCCCAGTGCGTTGGTCACTTGAGGGTGCCACCCGTCTCTTCGGGGTCCCGCCTGCTTCAGCGCGGGTCGCGGAGTCCGGCGACGAGGAGCGCGACGAGTCGGCGCGCGTCGTAGCGGGGATCGTCCTCGGCGCCGATGCAGAGGTTTCCGATGCCGCGCATGAGCTGGTAGGCGTCGATGCCGGGGCGGATCTCGCCGGTGGTGGCGGCGGCGTCCAGGAGTTCGGTGCACACGGGCAGGAGGCGGTCGAGGAAGTAGGTGTGCAGCGCTTCGAAGCCGGCGTTGTCGGCCTGCATCGCGGCGGCGAGCCCGTGTTTGGTGACCAGGAAATCGACGAAGAGGTCGACCCACCGCGCGAGCGCGGCGTGGGGTGTCGGGCCGGCCGCGAGCAGGGCCGGACCGGCTTCGGCGCAGGCGTCGACCTGGTGGCGGTAGACGGCGATGACGAGTTCCGCCCGGGTGGGGAAGTGGCGGTAGATCGTGGCCATCCCGACGCCGGCCTCGGCCGCGATGTCGCGGACCGGCGCCTCCACGCCGCACGTGACGAAGACGGTGGCAGCCGCGTCGCCGGAGCCGGCTCGGTCCTGGACGCCCTGTGCGACAACCTCCGCTCCATCGAGGACCTCACCGACACCCGCGCCGCCGCCGACCTCTTCCGTGTGATCTGATTCGACCTCCTCCTTCCCCTACACAACCCCGACATGAAGGAGGGCCCGCTCCGCAGCCGGACCAGTCGACCAGGCTAGCGTCGGCACCGTTCCTCGCCCCGGCTGCGCCCGCGCAGGACCTGACCCGAGCAGCGGCAGATGGTCAGGCCGTAGTCGTCCGGGGCGGGCGGGTCGTCGTCGCGCATCAGGTTGAAGTCGACATCCAGGTGCGGGTCGTACGCTTCTGGTTCCAGGCCGGGCTCGTTGGGCGAAGTACTCGCCGGAGCGGCCTTGCCGGGTACCGTGCCAATCCGGCACCGGGTGGTCTCACGGTTCCGTCCCACCAACACCCGGGCGGCCAAAGTCGATCTCCACTTCGCCCTGATGCCCCAGCCCGCCGGGGGCGGCGGCCTGGACGGGGCCGTGGAGTACTCCACGGACCTCTTCGATGTCGGCACCGTGCGCCGCATGGTCGACCGGCTGCTCCTGCCGCTGCGCGATGCCGTGTCGATCCGGATCTCCCACTCGGATCACTCCGGATCATGGACGAGGACGAACGGCGTGGGCTGCTCGCCGGCGTGGAGGAGCAGTCGGACGGCGACACCGTCGTCCGACTGCTCCGCATGCAGGTGGAACGGCATCCGGACAAGATCGCAGTGAAGGACGGGGACCGCCTCCTCACGTACCGCGAGCTGGACGCTCGCTCCGAGGCCCTCGCCCGACGCCTCTCCGTTGGACTCCCGGGCCACGCGATCGGGGCCGCACGGCTGCGTCCGTGCCAGGAGGGCGCGGAAGTGGGCCGGACCGTTCTTGGCTACAGGATGGCGTAGCCCTCGATCGTGGCGCCCAGGTCGCACCATGCCGTGGACGTGCCCGGTGCCGTGGCCCTGTTGCCATAGTGCCTGTACCAGTAGCCGGTGCTGGTCTTGAGGCAGTCGATCGCGAGTGTGAAAGAGCCACTTCCCAGGCACAGGATCGACGCCCCGTGGTGCCCTCCGGTGCCCACGAGCTCCTTCAGGCCGCCGCAGGTCACCGCTTCGGCCTGGCTGGGGCCGGCCGCTGCGGGGGTTGTTGTCGCCAGCAGCAAGCCTGCTCCAAGAGCGAGTGTGGAAACAGCTGCAGCGGCACGGCGCATGAACATCGGGGTCTCCCGTTCGGTAGTCGGTCAGTGCCGCGACAACGTAGGCCGGACGGGGGTGTTCCGGGCAGAGCGCACCGGGAGCGCATGCAGAGCAAACGGAGGAACGTGACGACGGCAGCGGCGCACGGCCCAGCCGTACGAGACCAACGGGGCTGACGGACGGCGTTGCCAGTCGTCGGCTTCTCCCCGGGCACCGACGTGACCGACATGTGGGCAGCGCGACGTCGGGGGTTCGCGCGAGGCCGCCGAACTGTTCACCGGTGGCACGCCCCGCGAGCAACCCCGACCGCTATAGCGAGGTGTCGCCGACAGAGTAGGTCGCGAAGGGGGCTGCAGCGCACGCTGCTCGTCGTCGGGACCGGGACCGCAGCGCGCCGCCGTCCACGGTGAACGACCTCGCAACGGTGCTGCGCGTCAAAGAGGTCGACACGGTGGTCGAGCAACTCCCCTTCGCGGAGCACGCCTTCGACGATGCGTATGGGAGCCTGTCGTCGCAGACAAGCCGGCAGATCCTGCTCGACTTCCTCACACGATGAACCCCGGCCCCCGACAGCGCTCGCAACCATGCAGGTTCGTCGCGGGTGCTGTATCAGCGGCCGGCGTTCGCCAGTCTTGCTACGCGTGCTGTGTCCAGGCCGCCGCGCCAGGCGGCCAGTGGAAGGGTGATGTCTGAGCGCGGTGCGCCTCGCACTCGCCGGTAGGCGGCCTGGCACTCGGTCCTGGAGACGAATCGGTCGATGGAGGGAGGCAGCAGAGTGTTTGGCAGGACGCCGAGTTCTGCCAGGGCGATGAGGATGCCGTAGCGCTGGTACTTGTCGGTCCGTGGCAGGAGGCGGGCACGGGCGATCGACTTCTCCAGCTGGCCGGGGGTGGTGCCCTCTGGCTGTGCGGCGATGTGATCCAGCAACGCGTCCAGCACGTTTCGGTCCTCATCGGTGGCTTCCGGCAGTCCTTGCGCCGCTGCGACCTCCAGATCAGGCAGGTACCGCGCCGGGAGTTCATTCCATGCCCAGCCGCAGGCAATTCTCACGAGTACTTCGGTCACGTCGACCCACTCGACCTCTTCGAGCCCGCAATCGGGAACAGCCTGCGGCCCGCGGGGGGCGTCGGCGAGGTGGCACGCCCACGCGTAGGAGATGACGATCTGCCTACCCCGGAGCGCGCTCCCCCCGATGCCGGCGATGAACGCCGACAGCACGGAGTCGACGTCCAGGCTTTGGACAGCGTCGATTGCACGAGTGAGAACTTCCCGTGCTGTCCACTCCTGTTTTACTCCGACAGTCCAGCCCAACTGCTGGGCTGCAACCAGGTCCTCCTGCTTCGGCGGTGCAGTGGCTCCGGCTGCTACACCGTTGCGATTGAACCGGTAGCCAGCGCAGCGCATGAGCAGCGCCAGTTCCTCGCCCTGCGGCATGCGGTTGGGTGTGACCGTCGTCATCACGTCAGGGTAGACGCCACCCAACGAATCAGCCTAACGCGAAGCAAGGGTAAGGCACTGGACGATCCTCCGGGACTGCCGCCTGAAAGGCGACGGCGTCCATCACGCCTTGCTCGGCATCGCCCGCCTCCACAACCTCACCCTCGTCGGCTGACGAAGCAAACGGGCAGGTCAACCAGCACGTCGTCCCGGCCCCACGATCGAGGCCCGCCGCGGCCGTCCGGTCACCGTCACCCACCGCAATGAACTGCCGGTGCCCACCGTCGTCCACCTGCACGGCGGACGCACCCCGGCCGAATCCGACGGCTACCCCACGGACCTCGTCCTGCCCGCCGCCTGGCCCAAGACCGCAAGCCACAGCACGGACGGCATGCCCGGTACGGGACACATGGCCGACCCCCGCGCCGTCGCCACCGCCCTCACCCGCGACTACATCTTCCCCAACGACCAGCGCCCCACCCTGCTCTGGTACCACGACCACCGCATGGACTTCACCGCCCCCGCCATCTGGCGCGGCCTGGCCGGCCTGTACATCGTGCGCGACGACGCCGAAGAGGCCCTTGGCCTGCCCGCCGGGCCGCGCGAGGTTCCCTTGATGATCGCCGACGGCGCCTTCGCCGCCGACGGCACCCTCGCCTACCCCTCCCTCGACCCCACCCTGCGCCACCGCTCCGGCGTCACTGAGCCCTACCTCGCCGGCGTGCTCGGCGACGTCATCCTCGTCAACGGCGCCCCCTGGCCCGTCCACGAGGTCGACACCGCCCGCCACCGCCTGCGCCTGCTCAACGGCTCCAATGCCCGCCACTACGAACTCGAAGCCGTCTGCGAGGACGGCCGCCGCCTCGAACTCGTCCAGATCGGCGCCGACCAGGGCCTGCTCGCCGCCCCCGTCACCCACCGCACCCTGCCGATGGCCCCCGCCGAACGCTACGACGTCGTCGTCGACTTCACCGATGTCCCCGTCGGCACTCTGGTGCGCGTCCGCAACCGCCTGGGCACCGGCCGGACCCGCGACGTCCTCGCCTTCCGCATCGCCCGCCGAGCCACCACCGACGACAGCCGCGTCCCGTCGGCCCTCGCCACCGACCTGCCCACCTGGAGCCGCCAGGAGGCCGTCCGGGTGCGGGACTTCGCCTTCCGCGCCGGACGCATGGACGACGACCGCCACGGCTGGCTCGTCGGCGGCCGCGCCTTCGACCCCGCCCGCGCCGACGTCACCGTGGGTCTGGGCGACGTGGAGGTGTGGCGCCTGATCGCCGACGTCCACCACCCCATCCACCTCCACCTGGTCGGCTTCCGCGTCCTCTCCCGCGGCGGCAGGCCCCCGCTGCCCCACGACGCCGGCCTCAAGGACACCGTTTCGCTGCGTCCGGGCGAGTCCGCGGAGATCATCACCCGCTTCGACGGCTACCGCGGCCGCTACCTCTTCCACTGCCACAACGCCGAACACGAGGACATGGCGATGATGGCCAACTTCGAGGTCGTCTGACACCGGGGCCCGACCCGCCCCTCGCCCGCCCGGGCGGCACGGTGGCGCAGCAGTTACGGGCGAGGGGGAGCCGAGGGTAAGTGCGTGGTCGGCCACACCTCAACTCCTCGGCGCCGAAACCGCACTGGAGATGCCCGGCGCCCCGCACCGCTGCGGGGCGCCGGGGTCGAGAGAGCGCCCGCACCGAGAGAGGTGTCATGGCCCGTGTTCGCAGCGGATCCTCGCGCTGACCGCTTGAAGGTGTCCACTACGAGATCGTGACCCGCGTCAGTCCGCGCGTGCCCCGCATCCACATCGACTCGGCACCGCCGCCGAGCAGCGACCCACCGCCGACATCACCGCCACTGCACGCACGGCCACGGACTCCCCTTGACCTGACAGGGTGTCAGTCAAGCGCGCCCAGACTCCGGCTCCGCACCGGCGGGAACGGCGAGCGGCGGCTGGTGTGCCCACAGGCGGCGGGCCGCGGCCCTTGGCGCCGGGCGGCCGACCCGGCCTCCTCGGTGGTCCGAGCCCCGGGGCCCCGCCGCGACACGTCTCGGCGGTTCCGAGGTTCCGGTCGTCCCACCAGTCGGTGTGGATCGCTCGGGCGCACGGAGCCGGGCGGCCCGGGAGCCGTCACGAGTTCGCGTCGTGGACCCGCGAGCCGCGCAGATAGGTCGCCAGCACGTTCGTCTCGTGGATCCGGCGGACGTCGATGTCGAACAGGTTCTGCGAGAGGACGAGGAAGTCAGCGGACTTGCCCACCTCGATGCTGCCGACGCTCTCACCGAGACCCATCGCCTCGGCCGGGCGCCGGGTGAAGCTGAACAGCGTCTCCTGGAGAGTGAGCCGCTGCGCGGAATTGATCGTCTCCTCGCTTCCTCCCGGCGCTTCTCGGGTGACCATCGTCTCGATCCCGGTCCAGGGGTGCGGCATGGGAGCCCCGGCGGGCCAGTCGGAGCCGGCCGAGACGTTGGCCCCGGAGTTCAGGAGGTCCCCGAGCGGCATGGACTTCTCGATGGTCCTGGCCGGCACACAGGCCGCCATACTGTCCTGGATGATGCTCGGGTACCACAGGTACGGCGACGCGTCCGCGACGATGTCCAGTTCGGCGAATCTCCGTACGTCGGACGGGTCGATGAACAGTGGGTGCGCGATGTGGAAGACCGGGCGCGATCCGTGCCGTTGGCGCATGACTTCGATCGCGTCCAGGGCCATCCTCGTCGACGCGTCCCCGGCCGCGTGGATCTTCACCCCGCGCCCGGCAAAGACCGCTTCCTCCAGTTCGTCGACGAGCTCGTCCAGGTCGTACAGGCATTCCCCGGAACTCGGTCCGTGGCCGGAGCACCCGTCCGACAGGTAGGGGTCCAGCATGGCAGCGGTCCGGGTCATGGGAACGCCGTCGAGGAACACCTTGACGAATCCCACGCGGAGCAGTTCGGAACCGAACCGCTCGGACGCCGCGAGCAGCTCCTCGCCGGTGATTCCGGGTTCCGCGAGCAGTGGTCGCGCCACCGTGGACGCCACCACTCTGAGGGTGAGCTCGCCCTCGGCCTCCAGCGTCGAGAGCGTACGCAGTGCCGGCTCCATGGTCGCGGCATCGCAGGCGGTGGTGATCCCGACCTCGTTGCAGACCTTCGCGGCGGTCGCGAAGGTGACGCGGTTCCGCGCCTCCGGGTTCTCGATACTCGCGGCGAACGCCTCTTCCGCCACGCGGGACGCCTGTTCCCACAGGACGCCGGTGAGACGGCCCGCCTCGTCGCGGACATACGTACCGCCCTCGGGGCCGGGTGAGTCGTCCGTGACCCCCATCGCCTCCAGTGCGGCACTGTTCACCCACCTGTTGTGCTGCGTATCGTCCTTGAGCACCACGGGACGTCCGGCGGATGCCCTGTCGAGTCTGGCGAGTGCGTCGACGTTCGCGAGCCTGTCCATCGTCGTCGAGCCGATGACCCCGCCGGCGATCCACTCGCCGGGCCTCAGCTCCGCCGCCCGCGCCTCGATCGCTTCGCAGATCTCATCGAGTCCGTAGTGCGGTGCGATCTGAAGGTCCCATGCCACCGACGCCCCTCCCAGACCGAGGTGGGTGTGGACGTCGCAGATACCCGGCATGATCATCCGGCCGTCCGCGTCGACGACGGTCGTTTCCGGGCCGGCCAGTCGCGTGACTTCCTCAGAGCTTCCGACGGCGGTGAATTCGCCGTCGGCGACGGCGAATGCCTCGGCCGTGCTTCCCGCCGGATCGGCTGTGAATACGGCGGCGTTGACAACGATCAGATCGGGCGTCTTCCTCATGGCTTCCTTTCGCACAGCCCGACAGGGCGTCGGGATCCTCGTCGCCATCCCATGTGAGTGGAGACGTTGTCGTTGACTCGTTCCACCGATGTGGTGCCGTCGATCGGGCGCCTACGCGGTGGGGGACGTGATCGTGGTCGCGTGGATGGCGGGACGCCGGTCCGCCCACGGCATCGCTTCCTCCAGCTGGCCGGCGACACGCAACAGCATCGCCTCCGAGCAGGCCCGACCGGCGAGCTGGACGCCGATGGGCAGACCCTGCGTGGACTGGGCGACCGGCAGGCTGATCGCGGGAGTGCCGGTCTGGTTGAACAGGGAGGTGAAGGAGCAGACGTCGAAGATGCGCGCGGTCCACTCGAACGCGTTGAGGTCCGCGTTCGCATCGAGGTGGCCGAGCAGCGGTGCGGGAGTGTTCATGGTGGGTGTCAGCAGGAGGTCGTACTCGGTGAAGAACCGTCCGACCTCGCGCGAGACGGTGTTGAGCGCGGTGAGGGCCATGCCGAGTTCGACCGCGCCGACCTTGCGGCCGTACTCGACGCATGCCCACGAGGTGCGTTCGAGATTCTCCGGGCCCGCCGTCACGCCGGTCAACGCCTCGATCCCGGCTACGGAACCGGCCAGGAAGGACGACCAGAGCACGACGTTCGTGTTGAGGAGCGTCTCCCACTCGATGTTCGGCGTCCGGCGTTCGACGTGATGTCCCGCCGCTTCGAGCACCCTGGCGGTTTCCTCGACCGCCCGGGCCACCTCCGGGTCGACGTAGCTGCCCGCCCAGGATTCGGTGTGGACGGCGATCCGCAGCCGTCCCGGATCGGCACCCACCTCCTGGAGCCACGGGCGCGCGGGCGGGGCGATGACGAACGGATCGCCCGGGTAGCTCACGGCCACCTCGTCGAGCAGCGCCGCGGTGTCGCGAACCGTCCGGGACACCGCGAGCTCGACGCCCATCCCGTAGAGCCCCTCTGCCCAGTCCGGCCCGGAGGGCACCCGGCCCCGGCCGGGCTTCAGCCCGACCAGTCCGTTGCAGGCGGCGGGCACGCGGATGGATCCGCCGCCGTCGTTGGCGTGCGCGATCGGAAGCGCCCCCGCGGCGACGAGCGCGGCCGAGCCGCCGCTGGACCCGCCGGCGCTGTGGGCGGTGTTCCACGGATTGCGCGTCGAGCCGTAGGCCAGCGCCTCGGAGTTGCCGTTGTAGCCCAGCTCCGGCGTCGTCGTCACGGCCAACGTCGCCAGGCCGGCCGCGCGGAAGCGTTCCATCAGATGCGTGTCGGCAGGAGGCACGTACCCCTCGCCCAGGAGGCGCGTCCCCATGCGCGTCGGCACCCCTGCCGCGTGGCAGACGAGGTCCTTGATCGCGAACGGAACGCCGGCGAACCGGCCGTCGGCGGCGTGGTCGAGGGGACGGTCGAACGGTCCCTCGGCGACCGCGTTCAGTTCCTTGTCGACACTGGCGATGGCCTCGGTGGCCAGTGCGGCCACTTCGTCGGCGGTGACCTCCCCGGAGGCGATGACCGCGGCGAGGGCGGTCGCGTCGAGGGCGGCGTATTCGTCGATGTTCATCAAGAACTCCTTCTGCCGTGACGCGGATGTGGCTCGTTGGCCGGCTTGGTCGCCTGAAGGTACGAGCCTGTGAGGTGCCGCACCTCGGCCGAAAAGCCGTTCCCTCCGCACCCCGGATATGCATCCGGCAGCGGACGCCGGGCGAGCGGGCGCCTCGAAGAGGCGTACAACCATGTCGAAGTCGACGTCGTTCGAGTACTGGTATTGCTCTACAAACACGGTCCATGGGCTTGACACCGCCGTGTGACCGCCGTCATGATCCGTCCGATATCGGAGGTTCCGAATGGCCGCGGACGTACAGTGGTGGGTCCGGCTCGCCGGGGAGATCCGCGCGGCCGGCCGCGGTGACATGCCGGTCGAGGTCCCCCTTCGCGCCGCGCGCGACAAGCTCGGTTTCGACTGTGCCGCGCTGGTCGCCTCCGGCCCTCCGCACTCCGGCGGCAACACGCACACCGCCGTCGTCAATCTCGACTATCCGGCGGAGACCCTCGCCTACGTCACGACGACATACAGCCGGACGTGTCCGGTCCATCGGCTCGCCGTGCGCCGGGGGACCCCCCTGCGATTCGTGGACGTGCCGTTCGACATCCGCGAGACCCGGACGTACCGGGACGCGATCCGGCCCAACGGTTTTCGTGAGGGACTGACCCTGCCGTTGGTGCCGTCCGTCGCCGGCGCGGCGATTCCCGGTTTCGTCGTGATGAGTTCGAGGCACGCCACTCCGCTCGACGACGAGTCGTGTCTCGCGCTGACGCTGTTGTCGCACGACCTCGCCGGACTCGTCGACCCCGGGGCCGAGGCCGATGACGCCGCGGCCGAGGTGGTCCTCTGGATCACGCAGGACCTGGTCGAGGTCAGGGCGGGAGACCTCGACCGAGCGCCGCTCACCCCTGCCGAGCTTCGGCCCGCCGTGCGGTCCGCCCTCGCCGGTACGGGCGAGGGCATCGGATTTCATCACCGTTCCGCCGACGGGACCTGGTGGCGCGTGCGCGCGGTGCGCCGGCCGGACGGGGTCCTCGTCCGGATCGGCCGGGCCCCTGCGCTCGGCCACCTCACCAGCCGCGAACTCGACGTCGTCGGCCTGGTCGCCCGAGGGTGGCCCAACGAACGAATCTCCCAGGCGCTGGGCATCGCGGTCCGCACCGTCCGGAGCCACATCGAGTCGTCGCTCATCAAACTCGACTGCCCCAATCGCACCGCACTCGCCCGCACCGCCTTCGAGCGCGAGTTCGACACCCTGTGCGCCCTGCGCGTCGCGCATCGCTGACTGCGGCCACGAGACCATTCACCACCCGGGCACCGACGGCGGGACGTACGGATACGGAGGGGGTGCGTCGGCCGATCCCCCTCGCGTCCGGTCGTCATGTACCCGATGGAGCGTCGTCGAAAATTGTGTAACAATCCATGAATCGGTTGGCCGGTCGCGTGCTTGATCCGACAACGGAGAGCGGTGCCGATCGGGCGTGACGGTCGAGCCGACAAAGGCCCACCGGCCCGCCTCGGCCGATGGCAGTGCCGCCAACCTGCGTGAAATGCGGGGTGTTACGGCAGATAAGGGAAGCGCTCCGACAATCTCTGGCGATATGCCCCCAGGTTTGAGTTGGCATTGTGTGCCGATCGTGCCAGGCGTCACCCATGAGTTCTTCCGCTTCGGCGATGAGGAGTATCCGCATGACCACGCTCGACCCCGCGGCCGAGAAGCTGCCCAGGGAAAGACCGAAGCGTCGACTTCCCCGGCCCTCGGAGATCCGGCCGCTCATCACGTTCCGACGGCCGCGGTTCGACGCCCGCGGGCGCCGCCTCGCACACGCTCACACCATCGAGGACCTGCGAACCATCGCGCGGCGCCGTACCCCCCGGTCGGTCTTCGACTACGTCGACGGCGCGGCGGAGCAGGAGATCGGCATCGGCAGGGCGCGTCGTGCGTTCGAGAACGCCGAGCTCCATCCGCGGGTGCTGCGCGACGTCTCACGGGTCGACGCGTCCACCGACGTTCTCGGTGCGCGGACGGCCCTCCCTCTCGTGCTGGCGCCCACGGGGTTCACCCGCATGATGCACCACGAGGGCGAGATCGCCGTCGCCAGGGCGGCGGCCCGGGCCGGCATCCCCTACGTGCTGTCGACGATGGGCACCACCGACCTCGAAAGCGTCAGAGCCTGTGCGCCGACCGCACGGCAGTGGTTTCAGCTCTATCTCTGGAAGGACCGCGAGGCGAGCGAGGCGCTCCTCGAACGAGCGGCGAAGGCCGGGTACGAGGCCCTGGTCCTGACCGTCGACACGCCCGTGGGCGGGGCGCGGATGCGCGACATCCGCAATGGGCTCACCATCCCGCCCACCCTCACGCTGCGCACGCTCGCGGGCATGGCGATGCGGCCCGCCTGGTGGATGAACATCCTGACCACCGAGCCGTTGCGGTTCGCCGCGTTGAGCAGCTTCGACGGCACGGTCGAGGAGTTGGTCGGCAGAATGTTCGACCCCTCGGTCACCGTCGAGGATCTGCGATGGCTGAGGGAACGCTGGCCGGGAAAGTTGGTGGTCAAGGGAATCCAGAGCGTCGAGGACGCCGAGACGGTGGTCGACCACGGCGTGGACGCGATCGTGCTCTCGAACCACGGGGGGCGGCAACTCGATCGGGCTCCGACTCCGCTCGAACTGCTGCCGCGCGTGGTTGACGCCGTCGGGCACGACTGCGAGATCCTCATCGACACCGGCGTGCGAACCGGCGCCGACCTGCTCGTCGCGCGCGCGTTGGGCGCCTCCGCGGCGATGGTCGGCAGGCCGTACCTCTACGGCCTCATGGCGGCGGGGGAGCAGGGCGTCGACCGGGCGATCGAGATCTTCGACACCGAGTACGCGCGAACGATGCGGCTGCTCGGCGTGGCGAGCACGAAGGAGATCCGCGCACAGCATGCCTCGCTGAGGCCGGCCCATCGACTGTGACGGTGGGGGCACACCATGCCCCTCTGCCTCCCGGGTGCATTCGCCCCGTCGGCGCGTCGACGGGGCGTCGGTCGTGGCGCTCCGCGGCCGGCGGATCGGCGCACGAGGGGGAGGAACAGCGAATGGTGCCTTCGGCCTTGACGCGGCGAGGTCTCGATCGGGCCTCCTGGAGCGCCGTCGATGTCGCTGCGCCGCGCGGTCCGCGAGAGTCTATGCTTAATGGTCGCCGGGAGAGCCTTTGCCGAATCGAGTGACGAATTGCGTGATGGAGTCGAGGCGAGCAGTACGCCGGAAAGCATCGCGCACGCGCTGCGCAATGACCTCTTGGAGGGTGTCCTCGAACCCGGGACTCGGCTCACCGAAGAAGCGCTGAGCGCTCGTTTTCGGTGCGGCCGGCATTCGGTGAGGTCCGGCCTGCAGGCCCTGGTGTCCGAGGGGCTCCTCGAACACCAGCGCAACAAGGGAATCGTCGTCCCCGCGGTGACGGCCGAACGCATCGATGACATGTGCTCGTATCGGTCGGTCCTGGAACTGGGTGCGCTGAGGCTGGCGCTCACCCAGGGCTCGGATTTCTCGGCGGTCTCCGAAGCGGTCGACCGGCTCGAGTCCCTCACCGCCGAGACGCCGTGGCGTCATGTGGTCGAAGCGCACAGCGCGGTGCACACGAAGATCGTGGAGGCCGGTGGCAACGCACGAGTGGTGGCGGCGCATCGTGCGTGCCAGAACGAACTCAACTGCATGCTCGCGACGATCCGGTCCGATTTCTCGGCACCGCGGCTGGCCATGGTGCACCGGCATCTCGTCGACCAACTCCGCGTGGGCGGCGAGGTCGCGCTCAGGGCCCTCGAAGACGATCTGGAACTCGGCGGACGCGCCGCCATGCACCTCGCCCTGCGTCGGCAGCGCGGGGTGGCGGCCCACATCCGGTGACCTGCGCCCGCGCCGTGCGAGCCGCCGTCACCGTGGTGGGGGTCAGTTCCTCGTCCACGATCCCAGGACCATGAGTGTCTTGGTGCCGGTGACATTGCCGGTGCGGCGTAGTCCGTCGATGACGTGCTGCAGGTGTCCGATGTCGCGTACGCGCACGTGCACGAGGGCGTCCGGAGCGCCGGCGATGGTGAAGACCGCTTGCACTTCAGCCGTCTTGTAGGCGGTGCGGACGATCTCGCCCACAGGCGTGGTGCCGGTGTAGGTGAGTTCGACGAAGGCTTCGATGGTCCATCCGAGCCTGGAGTGATCGACCTGGACCGTGAATCCGGTGATGACGCCGCTGTCCCGGAGTCGGTCGACCCGGCGCTTGACCGCGGCGACCGACAGCCCGACGCGGACCGACCGCGGCGCTACGTCATGATCGCGCTGGACGGCGCGGGCCGCGGCAACCAGATCGGGCTGACCCAGATGGGAGGTGAGGGCGCCCAGTGGATCGGGCTCGCCCCCTTCACGGACGACCGGCACTTCGTACAGAACCTCGGCGACGGCACCTTCCACCACTCCGGATCTCTCGCCATCCGCGCGGCCGTGGCCGCCGGGGCGACGATGACCTACAAACTGCTCTACAGTTCGGCTACGCCCACGTCCGCCGCGAGGAACGCGCCCTGCTCGAGGAGTACCCACGGCTGGTCCGCGCCGCGCTGGCGCATCTCACCCCGGACAACGCCACCGCGGTCGAGGAACTGGTGCGGCTCGTCGACGGCATCCGCGGTTACGAGGACATCAATCTGGCCCGCCTCGCCGACTTCCGCGATCAGGCACGCGGTGCTCTCGGCGCGCTGGAATCCGCCCCCGCCACCACGTCCTGACCACCGGCTGCGGCCGTCCAGAACGAGAACCGTCATGCCTGTCGATCGCCTGCTGCCCACACGGGAAGCCGAGGACCTGCTCGCTCGTGCCCGGGATGTCGCCGACAAGGAACTCGCCCCGCTCTGGCATCGCCGCCTGCGCCACCGGCCTGGCCCAATGCGCCCTCGATGCCGCGGTCGCCCACGCGCAGGAACGGACCACCTTCGGCCGAAGGATCATCGACCATCAGGGATGGGGGTTCCTGCTGGCCGACATGGCTGCCGCCGTCGACTCGGCGCGGGCCACCTACCTCGACGCCGCCCGCCGCCGCGACGCGGGTCTCTCCTACAGCCGGCAGGCCGGCGTCGCCGAACTGATCGCCACCGACGCCGCGATGAAGGTCACCGCGGACGCCGTCCAGGCCTGGGCGGTTACGGATACACCTGCGACTATCCCGTCGAACGCTACCTGCGCGAAGCGAAGATCACGCAGATCTTCGAGGGCACCAACCAGATCCAGCGCCTCGTCATCAGCCGCCAACTGACCCGCTGAGCGGCGAACCGGCTACGGCCGCCCAGGCCGAGGCGACGGGCACTTGCTCGGCGGCGATGCCCGTCCGGTACCCGCACAGCCCTCCGGGTACCGCGCCCGGCGGACGCGACCGGTCCGCCCGTACAATGCGACACCGAACGGCGGTGGGCCCGGCCGGGCCCACGGCTCGGTGACGACATGAGGGAGCGCCCGTGCCCGGCCAGCGGTCCATCAACGAGGCGGAAAGGCTCGTGGAGGCGAAGCTCGGCGGGGTTCCCATCCGCCGGGAACGGATGGCCGCGGTGGCCAACGTCTACCGGGCCGCGTCCGCGGTGCGGCAGCATCTGGAGAACTCCGTCCTGCGTGGTTCGGACCTGACCTGGACCGCCTTCGTGGTGCTGTGGGTGGTGTGGGTCTGGGGCGAGTCCGAGACGCGGCACGTCGCCGAGGAGGCGGGGATCTCCAAGGGCACGCTGACCGGGGTGTCCCGCACACTGGAGTCGCGCGGCCTGCTGCGGCGCATCGGTCATCCCACCGACGGACGGCTGGTGCTGCTCGCGCTCACCGAGGACGGCGAGGACTTCATGCGCCGGGTGTTCCCGGCGTTCAACGAGGAGGAGTCCTTCGTCACCTCGCGGCTGAGCGATGAGGAGTGCCGCAGCCTCGCCGACGGGTTGCGGCGTGTGGTGCTCCAGGTCGAGGAAGAGGGCGAAGACCGACGCCGGTCGCTGCTGAACGGCGAGGAACCCGCGCCGCGCCGCAGCGGACGGCGTGCCCGCGCCTGACGCGGTCTCGGCCGGCCGCCGCTGCCGCGCGCGGCGGGGCCGGCCGATGTGTTCCCCGGTGGAGGGCCGGGGAACACGGACTCAGGCGGCTCCCCGCGCGGCGCGCACCAGCGCGTCGAAGAGGCGCTGCTGGGCCGCGTCCTCGTGGGCGGTGTCCTCGGGGTGCCACTGCACGGCCAGGAACCAGCCGTCGTGCCGCGTGAGCTCGACCGCCTCGATCGTTCCGTCGGCGGCCCGGGCGGCGACGGCCAGTCCTTCCCCCGGCCGGTCCACGTGCTGGTGGTGGTAGCAGGACGCCTCGGCCTTGTCGGCGCCGGTGATACGGGTCAGGGCGGAGCCGGGGGCGAAGGAGACGGGGTGCCGGAGATTGCGGTGTTCGCGTCCGGGGCCGCCCATGTCCTGGTGCAGGGTGCCTCCCAGGGCCGTGTTGACCACCTGGAGTCCGCGGCAGACGGCCAGCAACGGCAACGCGTTCGCGAGGGCCTGCCGGGCGAGTTCCAGGTCGAACGCGTCCTGCTCGTCGTCCACGTCGTAGACGGCCTCGTGGGTGTGGGCCGCTCCGTAGCGGTGGGGGGCGATGTCGCCGCCGCCGGGGAGGAGGAGTGCGTCGAACCGGGAGAGACGGGCGGAGACCTCGGCGGGATCGGCCTCGCCCCGGGGAGCGTGCGGGTGGAGGGTGACGGGCTCGCCGCCCGCCCGCCAGACGGCGTCGATCAGGGCTCGGGCGTTGGCCTCCGCAGCGTGGCGCAGGGCGGAGGTGGTGGCGGCGAAACGGGCGGGGATCGCGATGAGCGGGCGGTGGGTCACAGCTGTATCCAAGTCGTCTTCAGTTCGGTGTACTTCTCCAGGGCGTGGGCGGACTTGTCGCGTCCGTTGCCGGACTGCTTCATCCCGCCGAAGGGCACGGTGAGGTCACCCTCCTCGTAGCAGTTGACCCATACCGTGCCGGCCTTGAGAGCTCGGGAGACCTTGTGGGCGGTGGACAGGTCGGACGTCCACAGACCGGCCGCGAGGCCGTATTCGGTGGCGTTGGCGAGGGCGACGGCCTCGTCGAGGTCGTCGAACGTGACGACGGACAGCACGGGGCCGAAGACCTCCTCACGAGCCAGGCGGCTGTCCGGGGCGACCCGGTCGAAGACGGTCGGTTCGAGGTAGACGCCACCGGTCCCGGTCCGGGTGCGCGCGCCGCCCGTGCGCAGGCGAGCGCCGTCGTCGAGGGCTGTGCGGACGTGGTCGAGCACGCGGCCGAGATGGTCCTCGCCGACCAGGGCTCCCATCTCGGTGGCGGGGTCGAGGGGGTCGCCCACGCGCAGTGCGCGGGCGCGTGCCACGATGGCTTCGGTGACATGTTCGGCGACGGAGGTGTGAACCAGCAACCGGGAGGGTGCCGTGCACATCTCGCCCTGGTTGAAGAAGATGCCCCAGGCGGCCGTGGCCGCGGCCTTCTCCAGGTCGGGGGCGTCGGGCAGGACGATGTTGGGCGACTTTCCGCCCAGTTCCAGCCAGACCCGCTTGAGGTTGGAGTCGGCGGAGTAGCGCAGGAAGTGGCGGCCGACGGCGGTGGAGCCGGTGAAGGCGAGGACGTCCACGTCCGGGTGCAGTCCGAGGGCCCGTCCGGCCACCGGTCCGTCGCCGGCCACGACGTTGAGAACGCCCGGCGGCAATCCGGCCTCCAGACCGATTCGCCCGAGCAGCAGCGCGGACAGCGGCGAGTTCTCCGAGGGTTTGAGCACGACCGTGCATCCGGCGGCCAGCGCCGGGGCGATCTTCCAGCCGGCCAGCGTGAGGGGAAAGTTCCAGGGGACGACCGCGCCGACGACACCGGCGGGCTCCCGCGTGACGAGGGCCAGGGCGTCGGGCGCGGTGTGCGGGGACTCGTCGGTCAGCTTGTCGGCGAGCCCGCCGTACCAGCGGAAGGTGCTGATGACGGCCCGCATCTCGATGTCATGGGCATCGGTGACGGGTTTGCCCATCTCCAGGCTGACCGTGAGCGCCAGCTCCGATCGCCGCTCCTCCAGGAGATCGGCGAACCGCAGCAGGACGCGCCCTCGTCCGACGGGAGACAGGCGCGGCCAGGGGCCGTCGTCGAAAGCGCGGCGGGCGGCGGCGACGGCCGCGTCGACCTCGGCCACGTCGGCATCGGCGACCTCGGCCAGCACCTGTCCGTCGCGGGGCGACACCACGAAGAACGTGCCGCCGCCACCGGCTTCGTCGGCGCCGTCGATCAGGTGCACGCCGGGCGGTTCCAACGCCTCGGCCCGGCGGAGCCAATCGTCATGGGTGGCGTGGGTCATGCGGTCCTCCAGACCACGTCGGTGAAGCGGAGCGGAAGCGGGCGGCGGGGCCGTGCCCTTGGCGTGGGCCCGGTCGCCGGGCGCGCCAAGGGCACGAGGTGTCAGCCGGTGCCGGGCGCGGTGCGTCGGCGGCGGATCCGGTGGTTGGCCACACCGAGCACCATGACGACGGGCACCGACAGGACCAGCCACAGCGCCGTGCTCGCCTCGCCGCCGATCAGGGTGGTGAAGTTGGCCAGGATGAGCCAGATGGCACCCGCGATGCCGAGCGCGCCCAGCACGGGGGCGAACAGGGTGTTCCACACTCCGGTGTCCGCCCGTCGGCGGCGGAAGAACACCACGACCGACACCGAGGTCAGCAGGTAGAGCAGCATCATCGCCAGGACCGCGAGCCCGCTGAACCAGGAGAAGAGGGTGAGTACCGGGTCCTCGCCGGCCAGGGCGAAGGGCATGACCAGGAGCGCGGCGACGACGGTCTGCACCCGGCCCGCGATCCACGGGGCGTGCCGGTCGTTCAGCCGGCACAGCATCGTGGGCAGTTGGCCGTCGCGGCCGAGGCAGAACAGATAGCGGTTGGCGGAGTTGTGGAAGGTGAGGACGCCGGCGAACAGTGAGGTGGCCAGGAGGACCGGCAGCACGCCGTCGACCCAGCCGCCGAGCAGGTCGGCCACGGGCGCGAAGACGAAGCCGGCGGAGTCACCGCTCGCCAGTGCCGCATTCGCCGCCCCCGGCGCTCTCGAGGCGCCGTGGGCCGAGATCAGCGTCCACGAGGTGAGGGCGAAGAAACCGGTGACCACGATCACCGAGAGGTACGTGGCCCGCGGCACCGTCTTCTTGGGGTTCTTTGCCTCCTCGCCGTAGATGGCGGTGGCCTCGAAGCCGAACATCGACGCCAGGGCGAACATCACGGCGACGCCCGGCGCACCCTGCAGAGCGGCCGAAGGGGAGAAACTGTCGGCCACCCCGAGCCCTTCCGGTCCGCCGCCCTCGAGAAGGGTGCCCAGGTCGAAGAGCAGCAGGATGCCGAATTCGGCGAGCACGAACACGGCCAGGACCCGCGCCCCCATCTCGATTCCCGCGGCGCCGAGGACCTGCACCACGGCCATGGTGACCAGTGTGCAGACCCACCACGGAGCGTGGAGCGGAGTGTGGTCGGCGAGGAGCCCGCTGACGATCGAGCCGTACAGGCCGTACATCGCTGCCTGGATGACGCAGTAGGCGAACAGGGCGACGCTCGCGCTGCCGGCGCCGGCGGCACGGCCGAGGCCCGTGCCGATGTACGTGTAGAAGGCGCCGGCGTCCACGATGTACCGGCCCATCGCGACGAACCCGACGGAGAAGAGCAGAATCACTGCCCCGGCCACCACGTAGGCAGCGGGAGTACCGGAGCCGTTGCCGATGGCGACCGATATCGGGGCGGCGCCCGCGATACCCGTCAGTGGGGCCTGACCGGACAGTACGAAGAAGAGGATGCCCAGGACACCCAGGGCGTTGGGTTTGAGTGTGGCTGCAGTGGGGGCGTCCCGTACGGTCCGCTCGGCGGAAGCCGTCTGACTGTCCACTCGGATCACCTGCCAGAAGAGAGGGAGTTCGTTTCAGGCCAAACGAGTTGCCTCATCGTGGGGTGCAACCATCCGCTTGGCAAGGGGTTGAGGGACGGGAGGGCCGGCCGTCGCACGGATCTTTACGCGGACGTGACCGAGGCCCGGGCCACGGCGCCCGGACGGCCGGCAGCCCACGGCCCGATGGAACGGGTCAGCGCCCGTCGGGCCCCTCGGCCAGTCCTGCCAGAAGGCTCCTCAGCTCCGTCAGCGCCTCTTCGGTGGCCTCGCGCTCGCCGAACACCAGCTGGTGCAGCACCAGGCCCTCCAGTGCCGCGAAGACGAGCCGGGACATGCCGCGGCTCGCCGGGCCGGGCAGGATACGGTCCAGTTCACGTCGAGTGGCCTCGAAGTACTCCTCGTAGAGGCTGCGCAGGTGTGACTGCAGCTCGGGCCTGCGCCGGGCCTCCAGAAGCAACTCGTACTGGAACGCCTGCAGCTCGGGGCCGAACTCGACCATGTCCACGAGACCGGTGGCGAAGTCGGCCGGACTGCCCGTGCCGATGTCGAGCGTGCTGCTGGCCAACGAGGAGCGGATGGCGTGGGTGACGGCCTCCTCGATCAGCGCGTCGCGCGAACCGAAGTGGTGCACGACGAGCCCATGGGTGACACCGGCCTCCTGGGCGACGGCCCGGTAGGTGAGCTTGCGCAGCCCGCCCCGGGCCACCACGCGTACGGCGGCGTCCAGCAGGGCCACCCGGCCCGTCCCGTAGTTCGTCACGCGCTTGCGGGGGCTGCGCTCGCCGGAGGGCCGGGCGGGGTCCGTCATGAGGCCGACCCTACCGGGGGGTGCCGGTCAGCGCTTCGGCGGCCGGATGCCGCGGAACTCCCAGTCGCCGCCGAGCGCGGTGGACAGCACTTCCTCCGACTCCGTGGGCTGGGCCCCCACGTCGGCCCGGACGGGGGTCGGTCCGGTGACGACGTGGTTGGTGAGCCGGCCGAGCCCTTCGACCTCCACCTCGACGACGTCCCCGGGCCGGACGGGCCGGGAGTTGGCCGGGGTGCCGGACAGCAGCACGTCGCCGGGGTACAGGGTGATGGTGCGCGCGATGTCGGCGACGAGATAGTGCATGTCCCACGTCATCTCGTCGGTGGAGCCGTCCTGGACGACCTCGCCGTTGACGTAGGTCCGCAGTCGCTTGCCGCGGAAGTCCCAGTCGGTGACCAGTCCGGGGCCGAGCGGGCACAGGGTGTCGGAGCCCTTGACGCGGAGCATGGAGCCGGCGTCGGTGTCGCGGAAGTCGTGGAGGCCGTAGTCGTTGGCCACGGTGTAGCCGGCGATGTGTTCGCCCGCCTCGGCCGGGGAGATGTTGCGCGCGGTCCGGCCGATGACGATGGCGACCTCGCCCTCGTAGTTGAGCCACTTGCAGCCTTCGGGGCGCACGATCGCGCCCTTGTGGGAGTTCAGGGCCGAGGTCGGCTTGTGGAAGTACGTGGGGGTGTCGGGCAGACCGATCTGGAACTCGTCCACCCGGCTGCGGTGGTTGAGGTGGACGGCGATCACCTTCGAGGGAACGACGGGCGGCAGGTGCTGGGCGTCGTCGATCGCGACGCGCCGGCCGTCACCGGCGACCAGTTCGTCTCCGTCGCGAAGGGTTTCCACTGCGGCGCCGTCGAGGAGGATGCGGCGGTACTCGGGCATGGCGGGAGCCTTTCTAGGCGTGGCTGCGGGGGGCGGAGGGCGAGGACGGGCCGACGCCCGTCCAGCCGTCCCGCGGGCGGTCGAACCAGAGATGGACCTGGCCCGTGCCGATCGAGTTCTCGTACGCGCCGTACTGGCGCGCCTTGGCCTTGCACGCCTGCTCACCGAGGGCGCCGGCCATCATCAGGTAGTGGAAGAACCTGGCCTCGGGCTTGTACTTCCAGAACTCGTCCATGGTGTCGAGGACCCTGTCGTGGCTGCCCTCCTGGAACCAGGCGATCCGCTCCTGGTCGGCCGCCCGTGCCTCGGGGGTGAAGATGTGCGCCGGGTCGCTCGCCTCGTGGTCGCGCAGCTCGCGCAGTGGCCAGAAGGTGTGCGACAGGGCGCCGGACGCGATCAGCAGCACGCGTCGGCCGGGGGTGGCGGCGATGCCGTCGGCCAGGGCGCGGCCCAGGCGCAGATGGTCCTCCATGTCGCCGGTCTGGCAGACGCCGATGGTCACCCACCGCTTGTCCGGCAGGCCTTCGCCGAGGAACTTCCACAGGTTGATCGTGGCGTAGTAGACGGGCAGGTACGCGTCGTCGATCGCGGTGATCCAGGTGCCGTGCTTGTCGGCGAACGAGGCGACGTTGTGGGCGAGTTCGGGATCTCCAGGAAAGTCGTAGGGCATGCGGCACATGCCGCGCGGCAGCTCCTCGGAGGTGAACAGGCCGGCGCGGCGCTGCTGAGCGGTGACGACGAACTCGACGGTGGTCGCCCAGTGGGAGTCCAGGACGACGACGGTGTCGTAGTCGTCGCGCTCGAAGACGTCCTCGCGCAGCTGCCTCAGGCCGGTGACGAGGGTGATCTCCTTGCCGCCGTTCAGCTCCCGCCTGGTCTCCTCGGGCAGCACGATGGTGGGGACGTGGGCGAGCAGGCCCGCCCCGACGATCTCACCCATGGTCCTTCCATCCCTTCGGCGCGGTGACGGTGTTCTTGAGGTCGCAGTAGAAGTCGAAGCTCCAGGTGCCTCCCTCGCGGCCGACCCCCGAGTGGCGGGAGCCGCCGAACGGTGCCTGGAGGTCCCGGACGAAGAAGCAGTTGACCCAGACCGTGCCGGCGACGAGCTGTGCGGTGACCCGTCCGGCGCGCTCGGCGTCGCCGGTGGCGACCGTGGCGGCGAGGCCGAAGCGGGTGTCGTTGGCCAGGCGTACGGCCTCGTCCTCGTCGATGAACGTCTGCAGGGTCAGGACGGGGCCGAAGACCTCCTCCTGGACGATCTCGGAGTCCTGGGCGACATCGGTGAGGAGGGTCGGGGCGTAGTACCGTCCCTCGCCCCGGTGTCCGCCGATGACCGCACGGGCCCCGGCCGCGAGCGCCCGCCGCACGAAACCGTCGATCTTCTCCAGCTGGCGCAGGTGGATGTTGGGGCCGACGTCGGTGGCCTCGTCGCGCGGGTCGCCCTGCCGGAGGCGTGACGCCTTGTCGACGAAGCGGCGGGTGAACTCCTCGGCCACCGTCTCCTCGACGAGGATGCGGGTGGCGGCCAGGCAGACCTGGCCGGCGTTGTCGTACTGCTCGACGGCGAGGTCGACGGCGAGGTCCAGGTCGGCGTCGGCGAAGACCAGCAGCGGGGACTTGCCGCCCAGTTCGAGGCTGAGGGGGGTGAGGTTGGCCGCGGCCGACGAGGCGATGCGACGGGCGGTCGGCACGGACCCGGTGAAGCTGATGCGGCGTACGTCCGGGTGGGAGGTGAGAGCGTCGCCGATCTCGGAGCCGTACCCCTGGACGACGTTGAGGACACCGGCCGGGAGCCCGGCCTCGGCGGCGATGTCGGCGAGCAGCGAGGCCGTCAGCGGGGACCATTCGGCGGGCTTGAGGACGACGGTGTCCCCGGCCGCCAGCGCCGGCGCGACCTTCCAGGTGGCCAGCATCAAAGGCGCGTTCCACGGGGTGATCAGCACACAGGGGCCGGCCGGATCCCAGCTGACGTGGTTGGTGTGGCCGCGGGTGTCGAAGTCCTCGTGGCCGAGCCGCAGCAGCCAGTCGGCGAAGAATCGGAAGTTGTGCGCGACGCGGGGCATGACACCGCGGCGGTGGGAGCGCAGGAGGGCGCCGTTGTCGGCCGTCTCCACGACGGCCAGCTCTTCGAGCCGTCGCTCGACGCCGTCTGCGATGGCGTGCAGGATGCGGGCGCGCTCGGCGGGCGGGGTGGCGGCCCAGGCGGGGAAGGCGGCCTTGGCGGCGGCGACCGCCGCGGCGGCCTCCGGCGCGGTGCCCCGGGCGATCTCGCCGAGGACGCTGCCGTCGATGGGGGAGACATCGGTGAAGGTCTCGGTGGACGCGACGCGTTCGCCGCCGATCCAGTGCCGGGTGTCGACGGCGACTCCGGCGACGGTGGTGATGTGTTCGCTCATGTCCTCACGGTCCTCGTGATCGATGCGGCGCGGGCTCACTCGGCGCCGGAGGTGTTCGACTCCAGCAGCCGGCCGCCGTCCCACACCACGCCGATCTGCCGGTAGTAGGCGGCGATCGGCTCGCGGACCTCCAGCCTGGCCAGCTCCTCGGTGGGCGATTCGAACAGCTCCAGATCGGCGTCGCCCACCCAGGACTGCCCGCCCTCGAACGAGGCGGCGCCGGACTCGACCAGCTCGTCCAGAGCCAGGCCCTTGCCCTTCTCGATGGAGGGCAGCCAGCGGTGGTGGGCCATCGGGTGGCCGTTGACGAAGCCATTGGTCTCGGACGGCTCGCGCAGGGTGACGACGGCCTGGGCCAGGCGCCGGTCCGCGGCGGCGAGGGTCGCGCCGAAACGGGCTCCGGCCTCCATGCGGGGCGCGGGCCCGTACGGGTGCGGGCGGGTCTGGTGGATGGAGCCGAGCTTCTTCGGGTAGCCCTGGTGCAGTCCCCGGGCGATGGCGAAGTCCTTGTCGACCCAGATGTACACGCAGCGCGTGTAGGTCCGCCCCTTGTACGTGCAGCGCACGACGGCGAACGCCTCCTTGTACTGGGCGAGCACCGGGTCGAGCAGTTCTTGTCCCGACGCGGAGCAGGACTGCCAGTCGGCCCAGATCAGCGCGACGGCGCCGGGGTCCTCGTCGGCGAGTTCCAAGGGCTCGGGCAGGAGCTCGCGCACGCGGGAGGGGTCGGTGCGGTATTCGACGGTGAGGAGGTCGCCGGAGTAGCGCCACGGCGAAGAGGGGATCAGCGACGAGGCACCCGTCGCCGTCTTGGGGTGGAAGTATCCACGGACACGGGCCACTTGGGTTCCTTACGTGGTGGGAGAGGGCTGCTTGAGGAGTTCGGCGCGGTAGCGGGCGGCGGCCGCCGCGGCGGCCCGGCCGCCCAGGGCCACGACGCCGACCAGGCGGTCCGCGCGGTGGTAGCCGCACAGGACGTCCCCGTCGAGGTCGCCGTCCAGGACGCGTACGTCGTCCTTGCCGAGAGCCGGGGTGCCGAAGGACTGGAGACGGAAGTCGTGCTGGTCGCTCCAGAAGGTCGGCAGCGGCGCGAACGGCGCGAGGTCGCCGTCGGCGCCGGTGAGGTGGTCGGTGAGCACCTTCGCGGCGTGCTTGGCCGTGTCGGTGGGGATGGACCAGTGCTCGACGCGTCGCGGGACGCCGTCGTACCGGGAGTTGGGGAAGCGTGCGACGTCGCCGACGGCGATCACGTCCGGGCGTCCGCCGACCCGCAGGTGCTCGTCCGTGAGCACGCCGTCGGAGAGGTCCAGGCCGTTGCCTTCGAGCCATTCGGTGTTGGCCACGGAGCCGACCGACTCCACCACCACGTCCGCGGCGAGGACCCTGCCGTCGGCCAGGGCCACCCCGGTGACCCGGTCGTCGCCGTGGAAGGCGGTCACCCCCGTGCCGAGGGCGAAGCTAATGCCCTTCTGTTCATGGCGCCTGAGCAGTGCTCCCGCGAGCAGCTCGCCCAGCGGTCCGACCATGGGCAGCGGCAGCGGGTCGACCACGGTGACCTCGGCGGCGCCGAGGGCCATGGCGGTGGCGGCCACCTCGCAGCCGATGAATCCGGCTCCCACCACGACCACGCGCACACCCGGCCGGGTCAGCGCCTCGCGCAGTCCCCTGGCGTCGTCCAGTGTGCGGACGGTGTGCCGGCCGACGACGGGACCGGGGCAGCGCAGTCGCCGGGGGCGCATGCCGGTGGCCACGACGAGACCGCGGTACGGCAGGGTCTCGCCGTCGTCGAGTTCGACGACCTGCCGGTCGAGGCCGGCGCGGACGATCCTGGTACCCAGAAGCCACCGCGCGTCGGAGACGCCGGCCCGGGGCCGGAAGGCGAGCGAGGCGAAGGACGCCTTGCCCGCCAGGACCTCCTTGGACAGCGGAGGCCGGTTGTAGGGCATGTGGGGTTCATCCCCGACCAGGGTGATCGGCCCGCCCCAGCCCGCGGCGCGCAGCTGCTCGGCGGCGCGCAGCCCGGCCATGGAGGCGCCGGCCACGACGATGGGTGCGCTCACGGCTCAGTCCTCGATCCGGATGGCCTGCAGCGGGCAGACGTCGGCGGCCTCCTCGACATCACCGCGCAGCGCCTCGTCGGGGTCGGCGACGTAGGCCAGACGCCCGTCGTCGTCGAAGCGGAAGACATCGGGGGCGGCGAAGACGCACTGGCCGTGGTCCTGGCACTTGTTCATGTCGACGACGACCTGCATGACCGGTCCTCCTGGTGCTGGGGGGAGCGTCGGGAAAGGGAAGGGAGAAAAAGGGGGACCCGGACTCACGGGGGCCGGGGCCCGGCCAAAGGGGCTCGGTGAGCACCGGCCCCTAACTCGTTTGGCGTCAAACAACATAGAAACCGGCCGGGCTCCGGTCAATAGCTATCCGTATGGATAAATTTCTGCGGCAGAACCCTTGCGGGAGAGCGACCGGCGTTCCTACCGTTTGCCACCAGCAAGCGAGCGGTGTCCTGCGCCTTTCCGCAGTCCGAAGCCGTCGCACTCCCTTCCCCCAGTGCCGCGAGCCCTGGGAGGCGCCCCACTTCCCCAGAGGAGACACCGGTGAGCGCATCCGACATCCCATCCGTCCGCCACCACATGCAGCGGCTGGCCGCCGAGGGCATCGACGTGGTCCGGGTGACCTATCCCGACCTCATCGGCACCGAACGCGCCCGGGACGTCCTGCTGGACCACCTGCCCTCGGCCTGCGACCACGGCCTCGCCTTCTGCCGCGCCGTCTACCACACCAACCCCCAGGGCGATGTGGTCCCCGTCCCTGGAGGACTGGACGCAGGCCTGCCCGATATCTGTGTACGCCCCGACCTCGACACCCTGACCGCCCTGCCCTGGGAACCCGGCGTCGCCAGCTGCCTCGGCGACGTCACCGACCCGGCCACCGAGCTGCCCGCACCGGAGTCTCCCCGCGATCTGCTCCGCACGGTCGTCGACCGATGCGGCGAGTACGGTCTGAACCCGGTCGTCGGCCCGGAGCTGGAGTACTTCCTGTGCGACGCGACTTCCGACAACCCGCAGGGCTGGCGCCGCTACAGCGACGCCGCGGGCGTCGTCTACACAGCGGGCCTGCGCGCCGACAGCGACAACCACCTGCTGCGCACCCTGCGCCTGCTGCGCGACCTGGACATCGACATCACCAGCGGCAACCACGAGTTCGACGGCTCGCAGTTCGAGATCAACCTGACCCACTCCGACGCCATGGAGGCCGCGGACCGTGCCTTCCGCTTCAAATCCGCGGTCAAGGAACTGGCCCGCAAGGAAGGCCGGCTGGCCACCTTCATGGCCAAGCCCTTCCAGGGCGCGGGCGGATCCGGCTTCCACCTCCACCTGTCCTGCGTGGACGACGAGGGCAAGAACAGCTTCGCGGACCCGTCCGCGCCGTACGGCCTGACCGCCACCGCACGCCACGCGGTGGCCGGCATCCTTGCCCACGCCCCGGCACTTGCCGCGCTGGCCAACCCGACGGTCAACTCCTACAAGCGCTTCGGCCCCGACACCCTCGCGCCGTGGCTGATCGACTGGGGGCTGGACAACCGCAGCGCCATGGTCCGCATCCCGCCGGAACGCGGCTCCGGAACCCGCCTCGAACTGCGTCTGGGAGACGCGAGCGCGAACCCCTACCTGCTGATCGCGGGAACCATCGCGGCAGCGCTCCTGGGAGTCGTGGCCGGCGAGGAGCCGGCCGCCCCACTGGAGGGCTACGGCTACGACACCACCAAGTCCGCCGTCCTGCCGATGACCCTGCCCGACGCCCTCGACGCGCTGGAAGCGGACACCGCTCTGACCGACGTGCTCGGCAAGGACTTCACCACCGCCTACCTCTCGTACAAGCGCGACGAGGTCGCACGCTTCCATCGGCACGTCACCGACTGGGAGTTCACCGAGTACGCCTACCACCTGTAAAGCCGAGGAGACGAACCCATGACCTCCGTGACGACCACACCGTCCGCGTCCGGTGCCATCGACGAACCGATGCCCCTGGACCAGGTGAACCTGGCTGATCTCGACAACTTCACCGACGGTGTCACACCGTGGCGCATGTTCCATACCCTCCGCCACGAGGACCCCGTCCACTGGCAGCCGGAAGAAGCGCCCAACTCCGGTTTCTGGGCGGTCACCCGGCACGCCGACATCGCCCGCGTCGACCGGGACGCCGAGACCTTCACCTCTACCAGGTTCGTGAACCTGGAGGAGGTCGACGACGACCAGATCAAGAAGCGCGCCTCCATCCTGGAGCTGGACGGAGTGCGCCACCGCGCCATGCGCAGCCTCCTGCAGCGCCAGTTCGGCGCAAGCGTCATCAACAGTTACGCCGACTTCCTGCGCGGCCTGACCGCCACCACGCTGGACGCGGCCCTGTCCAAGGGCACCTTCGACTTCGTCAAGGAGGTCTCCGCCGACTTCCCCATCAACGTCCTCGCCCGCCTCCTGGACGTGCCCCCGGAGGACAACCAGCAGCTCATCGACTGGGGCAACCGCATCATCGGCAACACCGACCCCGACTACGCCGATGTCCTCCTGGCCAGCGAGGAGAGCGAGAAGTACCGCGACCTGCCGTTCCGCTCGCCCGCCTCCCTCGAGGTCTTCGCGTACGGCCGCGAGCTCGCCCGGCAGCGGCGCGGCGGCGACGGCACCGACCTGATCTCCAAGCTCGTCAACGAGACCCCGCGCGACGGGGTGCCGCTCTCGCCGCAGGACTTCGACAACTACTTCCTGCTCCTCGTCGTCGCCGGCAACGAGACCACCCGCCACACCATCAGCCACTCCATGCTGGCCCTCCTCCAGCACCCCGAGCAGCTCGCCCGCCTCCAGGAGGACCCCTCCCTCATCCCCACGGCGGTGGAGGAGTTCCTGCGCTGGGCCTCTCCCGTCTACCACTTCCGCCGCACGGCCACGCGTGACGTCGAACTCGGCGGCAAGCGGGTCAAGGAGGGCGACAAGGTCGTCATGTGGTTCGCCTCCGGCAACCGCGACGAGGACGTCTTCGGCAACCCCTACGACTTCGACGTGACCCGCAAGGACAACGACCACGTCACCTTCGGCAAGGGCAGCCCCCACCTGTGCCTGGGCAACCTGCTCGCGCGCACCGAGATCCGCATCATGTTCGAGGAGCTCATCCCCCGACTGGCGGGCATCGAACTCGCCGGAGACATCCCGCGGGTGCGCTCCAACTTCGTGAACGGCATCAAGAAGCTGCCTGTTGAGGTCACCCTCGCCTGAAACAGTGAGGATCGATCACGGCATCGCCCGGAGGTCCGGTCCTCCGACCGACCGGTGCCTCGGTTGCCCTTCTGCGCAATCGCGGTATGCCGGGCGATGCCGATCGAGCGGGTGATGTCCGGCGAGCCCGAGCCGCCCTCCGACTCCGACACCGTCGGCGCCGAGATGCTCGGCGGCGTAGGCACGCAGGTCCTCGCGGACCAGGACGGCGTCCCGGCGGGCGTTGCGCAGCAGCCGCTGCCTCGGCCCGGGCCGGGCGTGACCGGCCTGTTCGGCCGGCTGTCAGCAGCTCTTCCGTCGGGCACGCGACGGGGTCATGCCTTTCGGGCTTCGTGTTCGGCGGCAGGACGATCACGCGCCCGCTCGGTGGACTCCTGCGGGGCGGGCTTGTGTCGCCACCGCGCCGACCACCGTGCCCATGTTGCTCGTCGGATCGATCGGCGCACTGGTGACCGTCCTCGTCCGGCGCGGCCCGGAGCCGGGTGCGGGTCAGGCGCCGGACGGAGTGTCAGCTCCGGTTCCGGACAGTGCGTCGGTGTAGATGCCCGTCATCGCGGTCACGGCCCGTCGGCGGTTCAGGGCCGGGTCCAGGCGGTGCTGGATGTTGATGCCCAGGGTGCCGCCGAGCAGTGCCGCCGCGACGGCCTCCGGGTCGGTGACGTGCGCGCCGGTCGCGCGCAGGTGGTCGGCGTACAGGCCGCGGATCTTGGCGTACTCCTCGGCGTACGTCGTGCGCAGGGCCGACTCGCGGCTCACCGCTTCGATCAGGAGTGTCGAGAAGATGTGCGCCTCGGGCCGGGACATCAGGGCGAAGTTCGCCTCGAGCAGCGCCTCGATTCCGGCGTCCGGCCCGGTGGCGGCCAGGCGTTCGCGCATGAAGTCCGTGCCCCACCGGAACGCTTCCTCGATCACCGCCTTCAGCAGCCCGTCCTTCGAGCCGAAGTGCCAGGCCACGGAGCCCCGGCTGATGCCCGAGCGCTCCGCCACGGCCTGGACGGACGCCGCGGCGGCCCCGCCCTCGGCGGCGAGTTCCCACGCGGCGGCCACCAGCCGACGCCGGGTCTCGGCGGAGATCTCCTGCTTGCGGGTCGCACCCACGCGGTGTCCTTCCCAACGTTGCGGCGGCTTGACGCGGCCGATTCTGTCACGCCGGCCGGGCGGCGCCGGGGCCGGGGAACCCTTGCCTATGTTATCTGTCCAGTTCTATGATGAGCGTCCAATAACTAAGGAGGGCTCTCATGGAACTGATCGACCTCACCAGGACGCTGGATCCCGCCGACCGCGAGCGGCTCCCCGAGCAGCTGCGCCCGCTCGCCTCGGTGGTCGCGCCCACCGTGACCTACGCGCACCCGACGGGCGAGGGCCGCGAGCAGTTCGCCGCCGCCATGCACTGCAGCGTCGAGGACCTGCCCGACGGCGAGGGCTGGGGCGCGGAACTGCTCACCGACTTCAACTCCCACCTCGGCACCCACGTCGACGCCCCGCTGCACTACGGCTCGACCTGCGAGGGCAGGCCCGCCCGCACCATCACCGACATCGCCCTGGACGAGCTGTGGTGCGAGGCGCTCGTGCTGGACCTGCGCGACCGGTGCGAACCGGACGCCCCGATCACCGTCGAGGCGCTGGAGTCCGCCCTCGCCGACAACGGCGCCCCGGTCCCGGCCGGCGGAGCGGTCCTGCTGCGTACCGGCCAGGAGCGGTACGGGCTGTCCGACCCCGAGTTCTTCCGCTACCCGGGCATGAGCCGCGAGTCGACGTTGTTCCTGGCCGACCTCGGGGCAAAGGTCCTGGGCACCGACGCCGCGGGCTGGGACCTGAGTTTCTCCGTGATGGCGGGCAAGTTCCGCGACAGCGGCGACAACTCCGTGCTGTGGGACGGCCACCGGGCCGGCCGCGAACGGGAGGTCTTCATCGTCCAGCAGCTGACGAACCTCGCCGCGCTGCCCCCGTCGGGGTTCCGGGTGGCGTTCTTCCCGATCAAGCTCGCCCGCGCGAGCGCCGCCCCGGCCCGAGTCGTGGCCTTCGTCTGACCCCCGATCCCCGCAGACCGACCCCTGCACCCTGCTGAGGAGAGGAACCGACCATGAAACTCGCAACCGTGGAGCACGACCGCGTCGAGCGGACCGCGCTCGTACTCGATCGGGGTGAGCGCTTGCTGCTGCTCGACCGCGCCCACCGCCTGGTGACGGGCGAGCACGCCCCCGCGCTGACCACCATGCAGACGATCATCGACGGCGGCGAACCCGTGCGGCAGACCCTGGAGCGGCTCGCCGCACAGGCCCCGTCCGAAGCGGTCGTCGCCGCGTCCGAGGTGCGCTGGATGTCCCCGCTGCCCAGGCCCGTGCAGATCCGGGACTTCGGCAGTTTCATGGATCACTTCCGCAACGCCCGCTCCCGGATCCAGGGCATCCCGGCCGACCAGGTCGAACTGCCCGCCATCATGCTCGAACGCCCGCTGTACTACGTGACCAACCGGCTCTCCGTGACCGGCCACGACAGCGACATCCACTGGCCCGCGTACTCCTCCGTGCGGGACTACGAGCTGGAGTTCGCCTGCGTGCTGGGCCGCGGCGGCACGGACATCCCCGCAGCGGACGCTCCGTCGTACATCTTCGGCTACACGATCTTCAACGACTTCAGCGCCCGAGACACCCAGCTGGAGGAGATCGCCACCGGGCTGGGCCTGAGCAAGAGCAAGGACTTCACCGGCTCGAACGTCCTGGGCCCGTGGATCGTCACCGCCGACGAGCTCGGCGACCCGTACCGGCTCACGATGACCGCCCGCATCAACGGCGAGGAGGCCAGCCGGGGCACGTCCGCCGACATGCACCACAGCTTCGCCGACATGATCGCCTTCGCCTCCCGGTCGACCCGGCTGCACGCCGGAGAGGTCCTGTGCTCGGGTACCGTGCCCACCGGCTGCGGGCTGGAGCACGGCCGCTTCCTGGAACCGGGCGACACCGTGGAACTCGAAGTCTCCGGTCTGGGCGTGCTGCGCAACCGGGTCGTGTCATGAACCGCGAAGCGCTCGTTCTCGGCGTCGGAGCCACCCCGTTCGGCCGCCACCCCGACCGCAGTGCCGGCGACCTCGCCGGCCGGGCCGCGCACGAGGCGCTGCGCGACGCCGGGCTCGCCCCGGCCGACGTCGGCGCCGTCTTCCACGCCACGGTCAGCCAGAAGGCGATCGACGGCCAGCACATGATCCCCGGCCAGGTCGCCCTGCGTCCGCACGGGTTCGCCGGGGTGCCCGTGGTGAATGTGGAGAACGCCTGTGCGGGCGGCGCCACGGCCCTGTGGCTGGCGATCGCCCACGTACGGGCAGGCCTGTCGGACGTCGCCCTGGCCGTCGGCGTGGACAAACTCGTCTGCGCCGATCCCGCCCAGGGGCTGGCGGTGTTCGACGGGGCCATGGACATCGCCCACCGCGAGGAGACCCTGGCCGCGCTCACCGCCCTGACCGACCCCCTGCCGCCCGAATTGACCGTGGAAGGCGACCGGTCGGTGTTCATGGAGATCTACGCCTCCCTGGCCCGCGCCCACATGCAGCGCTTCGGCACCACCGAAGCCCACCTGGCCGCGGTCTCGGCGAAGAACCACGCCCACTCCGTGCACAATCCCCGGGCCCACTTCCGCCGAGCGTTCACCGCGCAGGAGATCCTGACGGCGCGGCGGGTGGCGTGGCCGCTGACGGTGCCGATGTGCTCACCGGTCAGCGACGGGGCCGCCGCTGCCGTCGTGACGCGCGCCGACTTCACCCGTGACGAGTCGGCCGTGGCGGTACTGAGCAGTGTCCTGTTGTCGGGCACCGACCGGGCGGCGGACGACGCCGGGCGGCACATCGGCCGCCGGGCCGCGCTCGCCGCCTACGAGAAGGCCGGCATCGGCCCGCAGGACATCGACGCGGCGGAGGTCCATGACGCCACCGCCTTCGGCGAGATCCAGCAGGTGGAGAACCTGGGATTCTGCCCGATCGGCGACGGCGGCCCGTGGTCGGCCTCGGGCGCCGGCGCGCTCGGTGGCACCCTCCCGGTCAACCCGTCCGGAGGACTGGAATCGCGCGGCCACCCGGTGTCCGCCACCGGACTGGCGCAGGTCTTCGAACTGGTCACGCAGCTGCGCGGCCGGGCGGGCGAGCGCCAGGTCCCCGACGCGCGCATCGCCATCGCCGAGAACGGCGGCGGCCTCTACGGAATCGAGGAGGCGGTGGCCGCCGTGACCATCCTGGGAAGGACCCGATGAGACCCGGCTACGCGAACCTGATCCTGTCGGCGCTGCGCCGGCGGCCCGAGCGCACCGCCTTCCGCTTCACCGGCGACGACGGGGCGAAGCACACCTGGACCTACGGCGAGACCGCGGAACGGATCGAACGCACCGCAGCGGCGTTCGGACGACTGGGCCTCGTGCCCGGCAACGGGCTCGCCCTGCTGTGCGGTCCCAACCCGCAGGCGTTCACCGTCATGGCCGCCGCCTGCCTGGCCGGACTGCGCTACACCGCCCTGCACCCGCTGGCCACCGCGGACACCGACCGGACGATCCTGCGCGACAGCGCGTCCGACTACCTGGTCGTGGACGACACCCGCTTCGCCGCCCGCGCCCGCCCCGACGGCACCGAGGCGATCACCCTCGCCGAACTCGACCGCCTCGCCGCCGACACACCCCCCGGTCCGAACGACCCGCGCGGCCCCGCGCTCTACCTCTTCTACACCGGTGGCACGACCGGCGACCCCAAGGGCGTGATGCTGCGCGACCGCTCACTGCTCGCCAACGCCTGGGCCTGCTCCACCTGGGCCTGGCCGCCGGACACCCACTTCCTGATCACCACCCCCATGTCGCACGCCGCCGGGCTTCTCGTCGCCCCCGGTCTGCTCCACGGCGCCGGCTTCGAACTCCACCCCTCCTTCGACCCGGACCACGTCATCGACGCGATCGAACACGACGGCGTGAGCGCCACGTTCGTCGTTCCCACGATGCTGTACACCCTGCTCGACCACCCCCGGCTCCCCGCAGCCGACCTGTCGGGGCTGAACTGGGTCCTCTACGGTGCCGCACCCGCCGACCCCGCCCGGCTCGCCCAGGCGCACCGGCTCCTCGGCCCCGTGCTCAGCCAGCACTACGGCCAGGCCGAGGCCCCCAACGCGCTGACCGTCCTGGACCCGGCCGAGCACCGCGACGACCCGCACGTACTGAGCAGCTGCGGTCGGCCCATGCCCGGCGTGGAGATCGCCCTGCTCGACCCGCACGGCCGGCACGTACCGGCAGGCGAGCCCGGCGAGCTATGCGTCCGGGGACCGCTCGTGATGGACGGCTATTGGAACAAACCCGAGCAGACCGCAACGGCGCTCGACGGAGGCTGGCTGCACACCGGCGATGTCGCCCGCCGGGACGACACCGGCCTGATCACGATCATCGACCGGATCAAGGACACCATCATCACCGGCGGGTTCAACGTCTTCCCGCGCGAGGTCGAGGACGCCCTCGCCACGCACCCGGCCGTGGCCGCCAGCGCCGTCTACGGCACGCCCGACCCGCGCTGGGGCGAAGCCGTCACCGCCACCGTGGTCCTGCACCCCGGACGGCAGGCCACTCCAGCCGATCTGACGGACCACGTCCGCGCCCGCAAGGGCGCACTCTGGGCCCCGAAACTGCTCCGTCTCGCCGATTCGCTGCCGCTCACCGCCCTGGGCAAGATCGACAAGAAGAAACTCCGCAACCAGCCCTGAACGGGGCTCGGGCGCACAAACCGCCCCGCCTCCTCCGACGACGGTCGACCGGCGACACCGGCACGAGGCCCTGGAGGACCGCCCCGGGAACGACAGGTCCTCCAGGACCTCGTGCGCACCCGGCCGCGCAGGAGGACCGGGGCGTTCCCCGTCCGCTCGTAGATGTTCAGGCTCTCGGCCCGGCCGACCGGGGCATACCGGCCGTGCTCGGACGGTGCTCGGGCGGCGGGCCCTGCGCCGGTCGGTCGCCGTTGGTCGGCGGCATTCCTGGAGGAGGTTCCGTCGGGCCTGTCGTGGGTGGGGCGTTCATACCCGCTGTACTGCGACGACGCGGGGAAGGCGCTGCTGTGGGACTCCGGTCGGGAGGAGCTCGAGATGGTGTTCGCCGGCACGGGGTTCGTCGCTTTCGGGCCTGCCGCACCGGCTGATGTCGCCGAATTCGAGGCGCGGCTGATCACGGCCCGGCAGCGGGGCTACGCCGTTGTGGACGGGGAGTCGGAACCGGGTGTGTTCGCGGTGGCGGCGCCCGTTCGGGCGGCTTGCGGGAACCTGTGCAGTCGGCGGCGACCGGCGAACGTTCGTACCGCGGGCCGCGGGAGCAGAGGGAAGCCGTCCGCCTCCTGTGTTTCCGCAGGTAGGAGCGGTTGCCGGGCGACGAGTAGGTCCAGCCCATCAGGCATCTCCGTTCGCCGGGACGCGTAGGGCCACCCTGTACCCGTCGTTCGCGGTCGTGCCCGCTTCGAGGGTGCCGCCCAGGAGTTCGGCTCGTTCTCTGAGACCGATCAGGCTCTGGCGGGAGCCGGGGAGAGGAAGGGCGGGACGGGTGGGGGGTGTGTTCGTGACGGTGACGACGAAGGCGCCGGGCTCGTGGCGGAGGCATACGGTCGCGGTGGCGCCGGGTGCGTGCTTGCGGACGTTGGTGAGGGCTTCCTGGACCGTGCGGTAGATCGCACGCTGCACGGGCGTGCCGATGTCATGGGGAAGCTCACCGGTCAGTTCGGTGTCGATGCCGCTCGTAGTGATCAGCTTGTGCAGGTCGGCCAGGGTTGGCTGGGGGGTCAGCTCGGTGGCGTGGCCGCCCGAGGCGCGCAACAGGGTGACCATGTGGCGCAGTTCGTCCAGGGTGTCGACGCTGAGGGAGCGGATGGTGCGGGCGCCCTCCTTGGGGTGCGGGTCCCTGGTGGCGACTTGGAGCGCGCCCGCCTGGACGGCGATCAGGCTGACCTGGTGGGAAACGACGTCGTGCATCTCGCGGGCGAGCTGGGCGCGTTCGCGGGCGAGGGCGGCTTGGGAGTGCAGGAGGCGTTCGTGTTCGCGGGCCCCCTCTATCTCGACGAGCCGGAGTGCCAAGTCCCGTCTGGCCTGGACGAGTTGGCCCAGCAAGACGGGCGCGACGGCGGTGGCGAGGGGGTAGAAGAAGTAGACGACGGTCCAGGTGTGTTCGTGTGCGGAGATGTTTTCCAGAGGCCAGGGGGCAGCGGAGGCAAGCGCGAACAGTACCGCGCAGGCGGTGAGCAGGCGGCGGTTGCGGGAGCGCTCAGCCAGTGTGAACAGGGCCGCGAAGGGGGCGAACACAATGTCCAGCATCAGGCTGGCGGGCAGCGTGAGCAGGAACACCGTGAGCGGGAAGCGGCGACGGGCTGCGATCGCGGCGCAGGCGATCGCGGCCATGGACTGAGCGGCGGCGGACGCGGCCTCCAGGTTGAGCAGCACGTCGGCGGCCGCGACGGCAACGACGACGATGTCGACGACTGGGGCGGGGACGCGTGCCCACCAGGCCTTCGGCGCGGTCATCGGCCCGGCTCCGGGCGGTGCCGAGTGTCGTCGTCGAGCAGGCCGGCCCGCTGGGCGAGCAGCGCCGCCTGGAGCCGGCTGGTCACCCGCAACTTGGCGAGGATCGCGCTGACGTGGTCCTTCACCGTGCCCGCGCTGAGGTGGATCCGGCCGCCGATCTCCCCGTTGGACAACCCCTGCGCGACCAGCACGAGCACCTCGCTCTCCCGGTCACTGAGCCGTCCGACGCGGCCGGCCTCCCCCTGGTCGGCCGCTGCGGCCCCCGGGTGGCTCTGCCAGACCGCCCGGGACGCCTTCGGTGACATCACCACCCCGCCCACTGCCAGCGTCCGTACCAACTGGGCGAGTTGATCCGGCTCGGTATCCTTGAGCAGGAAGCCTGCCGCACCGGAACGCAGCGCGGTCAAGACGTACTCGTCGGCGTCGAACGTTGTCAGCATCGCCACCACCGGAGGCTCCGGCAGCGCGCGCAGCCGCCCCAGCACGGTCAGGCCGTCCACATCCGGCATGCGGATGTCGAGAAGCACGACGTCCGGTGTCTCCCGCCGCGCGACATCGACCGCCTCGGCACCGGCAGTGGTGGCGACGACCTCGATGTCGTCGGCTGCGTTCAGGATGAGGCGGAATCCGGACCGCACCAAGGCCTCGTCGTCGACCACCATCGCCCGGATCATGTGCGCTCCGCCCTGCCGTAGTCGTCCATGTCGTCTTTGAAATCCATGCGGTCGCGGGAGTCGCACAGTGGTGTCGATTGTCACCATGGCGAACCTAGTGCCGTGACCGGCAACGTTTGCCCCGTCGCACCGTCCGGCACGCACTCCCCCAAGGCCTCAAGGGGCAGGGGGGACCCCCTTCGGCGTTGGCCGAAAGCCCACGTAGCCCTTCCCTGAGCTCTCGACTTCGTTCGAGCAGGGGAGACCCCATCCGAGGGCTTTCGGCCGCCTTGCGATCAATGGGGTCTCCCCTGCTCGAACAAGGCTGAGAGCTTGGGGAAGCACCGGACGACGCTCCTTCCGGGCAAACCTTGCCGGTCACGGCACTAGAACCCAAAGCGCCCTGCGAAACGGCCGGGTAAGCCGCACCCGCCCGCCGCCACTCCCGGCGCGCACCGTCGCTGACGCAACTTCGTACAAGACCCCACCGGCCTGCCGCCCCAGAGTTTGGCGAGGTACATCATCGTCAACGTCTCTGGAGCAGAGATGGAGCAGTTCCTCGCTGTCGCGGTCGCGCACTTCCTCGCCCTATTGATCCCCGGAGTGGACTTCTTCCTCATCGCCCGCACCGCGATGATCAGTGGCTGGCGTAACGCCAGCGGCATATGTGTCGGGATCGCCTGTGCGAACGGCATCTTCATCACGGCGGCGTTCTCGGGGCTGTCGTTGATCTCGACGCCCATGGTCCTGCAGCGTTTGGTTGGCGCCGGGCCCGCGACTCGTCACTGTGCGGTACCCGGACCGCCTGGGTGTAGCGGTATCCGAAGGCGGCCCGGTCGGTGCCGTGGAGGGCGGCGTGCGGATCGCGTACGACACCGAAGATCAGCTCGCCGGGCTTGCCCGGTTTCTTGTAGTCCACCCGTACCCCGAGCCAGGGCAGCGGGACCCGGAGCATGGTCTCGATACTGTTCAGCGGGAACAGTTCGAACACCCCGGTCCACGCGCACATGCAGGTCCTCGTAGTCGAACGTGAGGGGACCCATGGGGGAAAAGCACTCCAGTGCGTACCGCCGCTCGTCGCGTGTCACAGCAGTGCCGCTCCGACGACGGCCGCCGCCACTCCGAGGAGGAGTGCCACGGTGCCGCAGGTGATGTCGAGTGCGCGGGAACGGTCTTCGGCCGCGAGGTTCGGGGTGAAGACGGCGGGGTCGTCGGGGTCGTAGTGGATCGCGACGTTGCGGCCGTAGGAGTTCGTGGGGTCGGGCAGCTCGTCGGCGCAGTAGGCGGTGACGGCCGTGCCCTTGTGGGTGGTGAAGGCGATGACCGGCGTGTGGCTGGTGCAGGTGCCGCCCTCGCTGTCCGTGCTGGTGTCCGTGAGCACGGCGACGACGCGGCCCGGAACCGGGGGTTGGGAGTTCAGCGCGGCGACACGGCGGCTCACCGCGCGTGCGCTCTGGGGCATGTACCACACGCCGGACAGGGTCCAGGGCACGCCGAAGCCGATCAGGGCCCACGGCCAGCTCCAGTCGATCGCTGCGAAGACCACCAGTCCGACGTAGATCAGGAAGAGCGCGAAGTTCGGCCACCCGAGCCCGCGTCGGCCTGCCCGGAGGTCGCTGACGAACTGGTAGGCGTGCGGTCTCCCGCGCGGGTAGCGGACCCCGATCTCCCGGCCCGTCCAGGCCGCCGTGATCCTCTCCCCGTGGTCACGGTCGTTCGTCACGGTGAACTCCTCGCCAGTGGAGGGGTCCTGGAAGGAGACGACCACGGGTATCCCGTCCCGCTGCGAGCTGCCGTGCCTGGGTTCGCGGACCTGCTCGATCCGCCCCAGGACCCGGACGGCCCGCTGCGCCGGGGTCATCCCGGCCAGCGACCGGGCGTACCCGACCAGTGCGATGGTGCCGAACACTGCGCACCACAGCGCCAGATATCCCTGCAGGCCCATGCGGCCTCCCTTTTCTTCTTTTCCTCTGTGAGATGCGGCTGGCGCGGCGTCCGTCAGTGCGCCGGGGTGCGCCGCAGCACCTTGCCGTCCCCGTCCGCCTCCAGCGAGGCCGTTCCCTCGGTTCCCGTCACACCGACCCTGATGGTGAGGGAGCCGGTGAGGCGTTCGACGGTGAGCTGCCAGGTCTGGGGGGAACCGACGCCCAGGCTGCTTTTCGCCTCCTCGACGAGGGCGGGGAAGCGGTCGTAGGGCAGGGAATCCGGATCGAACGTCGGGGCCTGCGAGCCGGTGGGCGCGTACACGACCGACAGCAGCCGGTCCTGTACGACGACGGTGAGCGCCGCGCGCGTGTCCGTGCTCTTGGTGAGCGAGCCGCCGGCCTTGCGCAGCTCGCCCTTGTCGAGGAACGACTGGTTCGGGCCGAGGGTGACCGTGCCCGAGGCCGACGACACCACCGTGGTCGACGAAGACGAAGACGAAGACGAAGACGAAGAGGCGGAGGCGGAGGCGGAGGCCGACGGCTGGGCGGAGGACGGTGGCTGTGCGGAGGCGCCCTCGTCGAACAGGTCGGCGCGGAACAGCAGGACCACACCGGCCGCGGCGAGCAGCAGGGCGAGCAGCGTGGCGGAGCCGACGGCACAGCCCCCGGTGGGCTCGCTCGTCAAGACCGGCCCCGGCGCCGAGTCGAGGCGGGCACCGGCCACCCGCTCCTCCCACTCGGGCGTCGGCCGCTTCACGATCCTCACCCGCCACGGCTTCTCCGGCGGGTACTGGACCACCACGACGCCGCCCGCCCGGTAGTCGGGCAGGTCCGCGAGGTTGATGTCCTGCGTGAACGCGACGCGGAGCGCTGGTACGTCATCCGGCGCGACCGTCAGATCGAACCGCACCGCCACGTCGCTCGTCGCCTCACCCCCGACGGCCTCCACGCTCTCGACCACCGCGAGCGCCGTACACGGCGCGATCGCCGCCTCCCGGGCCCGCCTCGGCATACCGGCGAGGAAGAAGACCAGGCCGTAGGCCGCGGGTAGGCCCAGTCCGGTGACGAACAGCGGCACGCTCTCGATGATGCCGCCGACGACGAGAGCGGCCAGCGACGCCCCGATCACACCACCCGTCAGGAGTCCCCGGGCGAGGGCGACGGACGTGTTCCGTGCGGGGGGCACGCCACCCGTGGTGATCGTCATATGGGTGATTGTGCCGGGCTCGGGTGACGGCCGGTAGATGTCCAAGCGTCTGCCTCCGGGGCTGCTGGGAACGACTCCATGCGGGGAACGGGCGGCTCCGCACCGGGAGTTGCCCGAGCCCGGTGCGCGAGCAGGGTCCGTTCCGGCCTCATTCGAGGCCCGAGTGGGCCAGGCCCTCCACGAACTGGCGCTGGGCGATGACGAAGACGACCAGGACCGGCAGGACGGTCATCGTGGCGGCCGCCAGTTGGGTGTTCCACATCTCGGCCCAGTAGGAGTCGGTGAACCGGGTGAGGGCCTGCGGCAGCGTGAACAGCTCCGGCGAGGTGAGGTAGACGGTGGGTCCCAGATAGAGATTCCACGAGGTGAGGAAGGTCAGGATCGCGACCGTCGACAACGCCGGCCTGGCCGGCGGCAGCAAAATCCGCCACCAGAGCGCAGGGCGGCCGAGGCCGTCCAGCCGGCCGGCCTCCTCCAGTTCGGCTGGAAGGGCGATGAAGAACTGCCGCATGATGAAGGCGGCCAGGACGCACGGTCCGGCCGGCGCGGTGACCAGGATCAGCGGCCAGTGCTTGTTGATCAACCCGGTTCGTGGTGCCGTGTCCGTGGACGGTGATGCCGCTGCCGTCGTGGAGTTGGGACAGCGTCAGCCGGTAAGCATGCGCGAGGCGTTCCAGATAGGAGGCGGTCGCTTCGAACAGCCGTGGCCGTACCCGGAAGCCCCCGGTGCCAAAGGCGGGATCCGCGCCGCCCACGCCCCGGCGGCGGGTACGCCGCTTCTCACGGTATCGGGTGCGGCTACCCATGAGGCCGTGAGAACGGTCCGGCTCACCGGGTGCTGGTCCTGATCCGGGTGCGGGGCCGGTAGTGCTGTTCGGCGAGGTGGTCGAGGCGGACCTGGTCGAGGGTCGTCCTGGTGATCCGTTCGGTGCCGTCGGCCGGCGCGGTGATGGCCGCCGCCGGTGGATCTCGTCGATCGGCACCAGCCGCACACCCGCCTGCGTGCAGGCGTGACAGACGCTGTTGACGATGTGGGCCTGCGACATACGGCCCGCGACGGGGATATCGAGGTGGCGGGCGAATTCCAGGGCGAGGGTCTTCGCGCTGGCGGTGGGAGGCACAAGCATGTAGGTGACCGGGACCCGCCGGTCGGCGCCAGTGTCGCCGTGTCGCCGCGTGTGGGCGAGATGGCAGGCGCGTCCGGCCTGGAGCAGGGCGGTGGTCTTGCCCGCCCCGGCGGGGCCGGTGACGATCAGGGATGGGCGTGCGGTGACCTGCTGGTGGCGCCCCAGGGCCATCAAGGTGCGTACCTGCTTGGCCAGTGCGTCGATGGCCGGAGACCATTACTGGTCTCCGGCACCCGACCGGGGCGGTCTCCGGTGATCTCGCCGGTCGCTGGTCACCCGGGAGCCTTGCGAGTTGCTGATCGTAGATGTGCTGGAGGGCGGTGATGCGCTACTGGCCGACGGGCCGTCAGAAGTCGTACGGCTTCTTGGTGCTCCAGTTCAGAACGTCGGCCTCGTTCCAGCTGAACTGCGGCTTCTGGCCCTTGGTGTCGACGGAGTAGAAGGGGCCGCTGCGACCGTCCGCGCCGCGCAGCGCGATGGCGAACGACTGCGCCGTGTGGTTCTTCGAGCCGTAGTCGAAGAGGTTCACCGCGCTGTATGCCTTGTCTCCGGGCCGGAGCGTGATGTGCTTGTCTCCGCCCGGGTTGTCCTTCTTCGAGTGCGGCAGTGCGGCGCCGTCGACGTCCCCGCCGAGCTTCACGGCCGGGTACGAGGTGACCCAGCATGGCTTGGTGCCCTCGTTCGATGCGGTGACCAGCAGGTGATCGCCCTGCTGACCGGCGAACCGGTGCGCTGCGGTGACCAGCATCTCGTCTCCGCGGCACTGCTGGACGCCGGCCGTTGTGCCCTTGCTCGCGACCTTCTCGGTCCCGCCCGATGTGGTCGCCGAGCGCGCCCCCTCCTTGGGGTCACCACCGCTGTCGGCCTGCTCCGCGCCGGCCTTGCCGTCCCCGTCGGACGCGGACCGGCTCTGCGCGGTACCAGCGGTGTGGTCGCCGCCCGCCGCCTTCGAGCCCTCGTCGGCGCCGCCGCAAGCGGTCAGGCCCAGCGCCAACACGGCGGTGACGGCGGCCAGGGCGGCGGAACGGGCAGTACGGCGGGCACGGTGCGTGGTCATGATGAAAGCTCCCCCATGGTCTGTCAGGACGCGGCACCTCCCCTGTTCCCGCAGGACGACCGGCCGCATCGGCTGTTTTGCTGCACCCCATGAGATGACGCCGGGGCGGACGTCGTTCACTCAGGTCTGTCCGCATTCGGTAACAAGGCAACTGGGCGCACGCACAGCGGTGTTCACGCCGTACCGGTCAGCGGTGCAGCGCCTCCGGCTGCGTGGCGCAGGGGAGGCCACCAGGCGCCCCCGCCCCTTCCGTAAGACGGTTCGCCAGCGGTCCACCGCAACCGCATCTGCGCGCCGCCGGCCGACTTCGGCGCGGGGCGGGTGAACGCCTTCTGCACGGCCTTGTCGAGGCCGTCCCCGAACCTGCTCATCGTCTGCCTGCTCCCTTACTCGCCGTTGTCGGCGTCGGTGACGGTGCCGTCCTCGAGGTACCGGGCGAGGTTGAGTTCGGGGGCCTGGTGCTGCTCCCGCCGAGCAGGCGATTCAAGGTTTGCTGCAGGTTCTCCCAAAGTCGGCGGAGCAAAGTGCTGCTGTAGCCCGAACACCGCTTCTATAGATGAGGAGCCCGCACATGCGCTTTCGTCGAACCCTCGTGACCGCCGCTCTCGGCGGTACGCTCGCTCTCGGCGCCGCCGCCGTGCCCGCCCAGGCCGCCCCGTCCCAGGTCTCGTCGGCCGCTCAGTCGGTGGCCGCTGTGGACGGCGCTCAGGGGGACGTTTCGATCCTGGCGTCGTGGCACTACTCGGGTGAGGACTTCCCGAGTCGTAGCTCGTGCGACTGGAAGGCCAATTACTACTACAACGTGGAAGGAATCCGCGGCCAGTGCCGCGGTCCCTACTCCGGTGGGATCTTCGAGCTCTGGCTCTGGTACTGACACGAGTCCGGCTCTGCAGAGCCCGGGCTGCCCGCCAACCTGTCGGCTGGCGGGCAGCCGCGTTTTCGCGGGGCCGCGCCGGCCCTGGCGGCCTGCGGTAACGACCTGGCCCGCGATTGGCAGTGGGGGAAGGAGCGGTGTCTGGGGCCTTCGAATCCAAGGCGGAGGAGGGAGTCGGATGGGGTCTCCCCTGCTCGAAAGCAGCTGAGAGCTCGGGGAAGGAGCGTCGGTGACTGACGACAACGCCGGAGGCGGAGGCCCTGGACGCTGCGACGCCGCTGACAATCGTGGGCGAGGTCGTAAGGACGCCGCACGAATCCGGCCAGGGTTCAAGAACACCTACTCAACCGGTGCGGCCAGTGTTGGCACCGCGATCTCCTTCACACTTATGGGTGAAGGGTGTGGAGATCGGGGCGCGTCTGGGCCGAAAGTGGGATCAGTTGCCCGATTTATTAATTGTGACTGATCCTGTAGACATGGCAATGGTCCTGATGGGTGGCTTCCCGACGGTGCCGGTGGTGGGCGGCCGGGAGGAATGCCGTACGAAGAGCGGACAGGGGGACTGGCTCGGCGGCGAGGAGCTGGCCGGTCCCGGGCTCACTTTGCGTTCGGCCACAGAGACTCCCGGAAGTCCCTGACCCGCGGGTTGCTCCGATAGGGGAGGAGGCGGTGGGCGAGTCGCGGTAGCGCCCCGTGGGTGGAACCGGCCGCCAACTGCTGGTGATGGCGCAACGCTTGGAAGGAGTGGTCCACCGCCCCGTCGATCTCGTCCAGGGCGAGCAGGGTGTGCGCGATCTGGGCGTGCAGCAGGGTGCGGGCCTTGTGGTGGTCGGAGGGGCGGCAGGCCAGGGAGAGTTCCAGTTCTCCCAGGGCGGCGCGATGGTCGCTCAAGTAGGAGAGCACCTCGGCACGTTGGTAGAGCAGCGCGGTCTCGGGATAGCTGGTGAAGGGGCCTTCGGGACCGGTGGCGCGGGCGAGGCATCTCTCGGCCGCCAGTAGATCGGCCCCGGCCCCGCGGCCCCGGCCCGCCCCGGCCCCGACTGCCGCGCGCCCGGCGTGCAGATACGCGCGGACGGCGTCGGGCACCGCGCCTCCCGCGAGGTCGACGGCCGTGTCGCCGAGGGTCGTGGCCTGCTGGTGGTTGCCGAGGTGGTGCGCCTGCACGCTCAGGCAGCGCAGCACGACGGTATATGAGGCGAGGTCCCCGGCGGTGCGGGCCAGGGCGAGGGCGACGTCGTAGTAGTGCCGGGCGAGGGCCGGGTGGCCGATCTCGCCGGTGCGTCCGGCGAGCAGCATCGTGAGCTGGGCGGCGCCGGTGAACAGGGTGCGGCGGACGGAGGGGTGGGCGGGGGCGGTCAGCAGCGGCACCACCTCGGCGGCGAGGAATCCGGCGAGCGTCGGCCGGCCGTGCGCACCGCCGAAGCGCTCCCCCTGGAGGGCCGTGCGGAGCGCGGCCGCCTCCAGGCGGGCGGGGGCGTCGGCGGGCACGCGGGGTGCGCGGGGGTCGGCCGGCGGGAGTTCGGGGCGTCGGCCGCCCCATCCGGTGTGGAGCCTTGGCGGGGTGGCGAGGGCGGCCGTGGCGAGGGCGCCGCGCCGGGCCGGGTCGGCGTCGGCGTGGCAGAGGGCGGCCAGGCGGCGGACCGGGTCGCCGCCTGGGCGCGCGGCTCTCAGCACGGGGGCGACGTCGGCGGACGGTTCGGTGAGTCCGGTGCCCTGGAGGGTGACCCGGCGGCCGAGGCGTCGGCTGAGGACCTGGCCGATGAGGTGGACGGCCGGCGGGCTGGGGCGGGCCCCGTCGAGCCAACGGGCCACCGAGGCACGGTCGTAGCGCAGGCGCAGGCCCTGGGCAGCGCCGAGGGCGTTGACTGCTCGGGAGAGGTCGGTGGCGGACCAGTCGGCCTCGACCAAGAGGGCCGCCAGCATACGGTTGGGGTGGCGCGGGGGCGTCATAGCTGATTCCTCGCTCGCGGGTCGGTCCGGATCGGGGGGTTCGGCGCGCACCTGGTGTCACAACAGCTCATCGCAGCGACTTTCAACACTTTCACGCCTCCTGCCGTGATCAGGTGTTCCGCCTCGGCTCGATTCATGGTTCCTTTGATGCACGGCTCTTGTCTACGGCTGAACGAATAGCAGGGGGCTCTCCGGCCACCAGGAGACCGCCCCGGAGGAATTCCGGGAGCGGTGCCGTCACTGATCGGTACGGACGACGGGAACCCGGCGCTGTGATCGGCTTTCCTTCTTATGGGGGTGTCGCTCTTCATGACCTTTACGCGTCCTTTCGGATTACCGCACGCCACGCCATCCGCCATGTTCGGCGGGTCCGGAGGATTTCCGTTTATTTCCCCGGAAAAGATCGCCGCCCGGGTGCGGTCGGCGCGATGGCAGGAGGCATAAATCGTGCCGTCGCGTCGGCGGAACGAGAATTTGCGTGCTCTGCTCGGCGAGGCCCGCTGGACGCAGGCCGCGCTGGCCCGCACGGTCAACGCGCTCGGCGCGGAAATCGATCTCGAACTCCACTACGACCGCACGGCCGTCGCGCACTGGCTGAGGGGCACGCGGCCCGCGCAGCCGGTGCCGGATCTGATAGCCGAGGCGTTCACCCGCCGGCTGGGGCGCGCGGTCCCGCTCGCCGCCGCGGGGTTCGCCGACGACCTCGGGGGTGCATGGGGCGACCGGCTGGGCGGCTTCCGTACGCCGGTGGGCACCTGGCTCACCGAACTGTGCAGTCTGGAGAGCGATCCGGCGCGGCGGGCCGATGCCCGGCTGCTGCCCTACCGGGAAGCGGAGTTGGCGCGGTCGGCGCGGTCGGCGGCGCCGGAGCCGGAGCCGGAGACGGCAGATGGGGCGGACGGGGCCGAGGGCGGTCTCGGGGTGGTCCGGCTCGCGGTGCGGTTCTTCTCCGCCTCCTTCGACGCGCACGGCGGGCAGGGGGCGCGGTCGTCGCTGGCGGCGTATCTCGCGGACGACATCGCGCCGTTGCTGCGCGAAGGGGGCGACGGCGCGCGGCGCCGGGCGCTGCTGGTGGAGGCGTCGCGGCTGACGTTCCTGCTGGCGCGGATGCATCAGGACGCCGCCGCCCACGGGCTCGCCCAGCAGCACTTCACGACCGCGTTGCGGCTCGCGGACGCGTCCGGTGACACCACGGCCCGCGCGGTGGTGCTGCGCGGACTGAGCGCCCAGGGGTTGGCGCTCGGACACCGGAAGAACGCCCTGCGCGCCGCCGAGGCGGCTGCAGCCTGCCCCGGCGCGTCCGACGGCCCGGCCCGGGCGTTCCTGCTGTCGCAGTTGGCGGTGGCGCAGGCGGCGTGCGGGCGGCACCGGTCGGCGCGGGTGTCGCTGACGCGGGCCGAGGAAGCGCTCGCTACGGGGGCGGGCTGCGGCGCGGCGGAGCCGTTCGACGCGTACTCTTCCGGTTCGCTGGAGTTCCAGCGGTCGGAGGTTCTGCGGTACACCGGCGATCTGCCGGCCGCGCGCAGCGCGCTGGCCAACTCGCTGGCGCGCAGGCCATCGGCGGACCACCGGGGAATGGCGCTCAGCCACGCCCAGCTCGGGGAAATTCTGATCGGGCTCGGGTATGTGGAGGAGTCCTGCGTCTCCTGGAATTCCTTTCTCGATCACTATGCCGTCCTGCGCTCGGGTGCGGCGGATCAGGCTGCCGGTCGTATGCGGAAACTCCTGACGCCGTTCCGTAAGGTTCCGGCGGCACATGTCGTATTGCAGCGAGCACGTGTCGTCGCCGCTCCTTCCGGGCGTGCTTGAGGCAGCTGCGGTCTGGTTTCACCCCTTTCAACAGTTTCGTTCGCACTAGGGCTGCCCCGGTACAGATTATCGGTGTTGAATTGTGTGACATTGACCGGAAAACCACCGGAAAGGAGGTGGGGACATGCGTGGCCGCACCGTGGTCACTCCGGAATTCGGCGACCTTGCGCCGCCGCGGATCGTTCACGTCTTTCCCGGGCAGGGGGATTTCGCGACAAGCCCGTTGGTGCGCGCACTGCGGACGCATTCCGTCCTGCGGGAGAAGGTGCGTGATGTTTTCGGGGAAGCCGAGGAAGCCGGCGCCGCGTTCGGGATCGAGCCGCTGGCGAAGTCCCTTCTGGGGGACCGTCCGCCCACCGGGCGGGAACTGGCAGCCGGGCCCGCCGGAACGCTGCAGCTGGCGCTTTTCTGCTCCTCGGTGGCGGTGCACCGTGCGCTGTGTGCCGCCGGGTTCGGCCCGGACCGGGTGCTTGGGGTGAGCTTCGGGGAGATCGCGGCGCTCACCTCGGTCGGCGTCTTCACGCTCGCCGAGGGCGCACGGATCGCCTGTCTGCTGGCCCGGCAACTCGTCCGCTGCGAGGGCGGGATGACGCTGCTCGGAGTCGGAGAGGGCACCGCGCGGGCGCTGCTGCGTGCGGTGCCCGGTGCCGAGCTGGTCGTGGCGTGTGTGAACAGCCCCGAGGAAACTCTGGTCAGCGGCCCGCTCGCGGGGCTGCGGGCGCTGGAGGAACTGGCGGGGCGGCGGGGCCTGGTGGTGGCGCGGCTGCGGTTGCCGTTCTCCTCCCACCACCCCGCGCTGACCGGGCCCGCGGACGCCTTCGCCGCCGCGATCGGGCCGCTGCCCGCGCGCCCGGCCCGGCTGCCGGCCCTCTCCGCCGTGCGGGGCGGTCCGTACGGGCCCGGGGACGACGTCCACCGGGGGCTGGCCGACTGTTTGATCCGCCCGGTGCGGATGGCGCCGGTGCTCCGGCAGGCGGCGGCCGGCGCCCGCACCGTCTTCATCGAGGCGGGCACCGGCCGGGCCCTGACCCGCAGTGTCCGGCAGAGCCTGGCGCCCGCCGCGGCCACCGCCCACGCACCGCTCGCCGAGCCCGGCTTCCCCTGGCCGCCGTCCGGCACGTCCGGCCGTCCCTCGCCCACCGTCCTCTGGAGCCACCACGATGACCACCTCCGTCCCGGCGCTCGCTGAACTCTCCGCCCTCGTCGACAATTCCGGTGCACACGCCGCGCTGCGTGACCGGCTGCTGACCACCCTGGCCGCCGACCGCACACCCCGCCCCGACGAGGACCGCGCGCACCGTGTGCACCGGCGGCTGCGGCTCCTCGCCGGTCAACTACCTCCGGTGGAGGAACTGTTCGCTGCTCCGGAGCAGCTGGCCGTGGTCGGCGCGTGTGCGGGGCTCGTCGACCCGCCGCTGCACATGGCCGTCATCAACCACTATCTGCTGTGTCTGGGCTCCGTCGTGGCGCTGGCCGACGATCCGGCGGAGATCGGTGCGCCCTGGCAGGCGCTGGCCACCGGACGGACCCGGGGCGTGTTCCTGGTGACCGAGGTCGGGGACGCCAGCAGCCATCTGGGGACCCGGACCACCGCCCGGTTCGACCCTGCCACCGGGGAGTTCGTACTCGGTACGCCATCGGCGGGCGCGGCGAAGTTCTCGTCGGTCGGCGGGGCGGGGGTGCCGCAGGCCGCCGTGGTGTGCGCCCGCGTCGAGGCGGGCGGGGCCGATCGCGGGGTGTTCTCGTTCGTCGTGGAACTCACCGACGAGGCGGGCCCGTTGCCGGGCGTGACGCTTTCCTCTACCGTCGAGGCGCCGTCGCTGCCGCTGGATTACGCGCTGGTGCGGTTCGACGGAGTCCGGGTGCCGTACCGCCAGTGGCTGCGTGACGGGGCGCGGATCGACGCGGACGGCGGTTTCCACGATCCGCTGGACGGTCCGGACTCCCGGCTGGCGCGGACCCTCTCCGTCGGGCAGGGGCTGTGGGCGACGCTGCCGTCGGCGGTCGCCGCGATGGCCCGGCAGAGTGCCGTGCAGGCGCTGCGGTTCTCCGCGCACCGCCGGGCGCACGGCCGGCTGGCACCCGGCACCCGGGTGCTGGAGCTGCGCAATCAGCAGCATGCGCTGCTCGGCGCGCTGGCCGAGTCGTTCGCGCTGACCTGCGCCGCCCGGTACGCGCAGGAGGTGTGGGCCCGCTCGCGGGCCGCCGCTTCGGCGCCGCGCGGGAACGGTATGACGTTCTCGCCGTGGACCGCCGTGGACCGGCCGCTGGCGGTGCTCAAGGCGGTGACGGTGCGCGGCGCCGCCCGGGTGACGGACGAGTGCCGGCACCGCTGCGGGCTCGCCGGTTTCCTCGCGCCCAACGGGCTCGACGGCTACCACGGCTTCGCCGACGCCTTCGAAACGGCGGGCGGCGACAGCCAGCTGATCCTGCTCGACGCCGGGCGGGCGCTCGCCCAGGAGGACGAAGCGGGCCGCCCCGCCGGTCCGCCGCCCGAACCGCCCGCCGACCGCTGCGGCTGGTGGCCGTCGGTGGCCCGCAGTCACGAGGCGCGGCTGCGGAGCGCCCTGCGCCACAGTGTCCGCCGCGCTCCGGCCGGCCGGAGCGGCCTGGAGCTGTGGAATCCGCTGCTGGCACCGGCCCGGGAGTTGGGCGAGGCATACGGCGCCCGGCTGGTCGCGGACGCGGTGACGGACGCCGTCGCCGCGGTCCGCGATCCGCGGCTCCGCGATGTCGTCGAGGCGCTGGCGGCGCTGTACGGCGCCGTGAGTGCGCGCCGGGAGGCGGGCGGACTGCTGGCGGCGGGCACTCTCGAGCCCGCCGCGGTCCGTGCGCTGCCCGGCGTCATCGACGGTCTCTGCGACCGTCTGCTGCCCCATCTGCCCCTGCTGGCGGAGGCGCTGGGCGCCCCGCCGGGCGTGGTCGACGTGCCGTTGGGCGCCGACGACTACGCCACCGCTCTGCTGTCCCGTCTCGCTCGGTGACCCTCCGATCGTCGGAAAGGCCGTCATGACCTCACTTCCCTCTCCCGCACGCCCGGCCATCGGTGTCCTGGGCATGGGTACGTATCTGCCGCGCGCCATCCGCGGCAATGCGGACGTCGCCGCCGCGGCCGGGGTGACCCCGGAGTGGATCGCGCAGCGCACCGGGGTGCACACCCGGCACGTCGCCGCCCCCGACCAGGCAGCATCCGATCTGGCGGCGGGCGCGGTGCGCGCCGCGGTGGCCGCCGCCGGGATCGACATCGACCAGGTCGACGTGGTGATCGCCGCCACCTCCACTCCCGATGAACTGGGCCCGTCGACCGCCTGCCGGATCCAGGCGCTGACCGGGGCCCGCAACGCGGTCGCCCTCGACGTGAGTGCGGCGTGCGCGGGTTGGCTGTTCGCCGCGCGGGTGGCGTACGACTGGCTGCGCGGCAGCGGTGGCGCCCGCTACGCGGTGGTGGTCGGCGTGGAGGCGTACTCGAAGTTCCTCGACCCGGCCGACCGGGGCACCGCGGTGCTCTTCGCGGACGGGGCCGCGGCAGCGGTGCTGGGGCCCGTCCCGTACGGCTCGGGTTTCGCCGGTTTCCGGCTCGGTTCGGACGGCACCGGCGCCCACCATGTGCTGATCCCGGCGGGTGGCAGCCGCGTCCCGGCCAGCGCCGCCACGCTCGACGCGGGGCGCCACCGGGTGCACATGGACGGCCGGGCGGTGCGGGACTTCATCACCGAGATCTTCCCCGAACTGGTGCGCGAGACGCTGGCCCGCAACGACCTGCGGCTGACGGACATCGACGCGTTCATCACCCATCAGCCCAACCCCGTGCTGCTGCGCGATCTGGGCACACGCATCGGCATCCCGGAGGGGCGACTGGTCATCGTCGGCGACGAGGTCGGCAACATCGGCGCCGCCAGCGCCCCGTACGCACTGGCCGGGGCCGCCGCCCGCGGACTGCTGCCGCGCGGCGGCCGGATCCTGCTGGCCGTCTTCGGCGCCGGACTGACGTGGGGCAGCGCCCTGTTGACCTGGACCGGCGCACCCGCCATCCGTATCGCGCCGGCCCGTACCCACCCATGAGCACAGCACCCATCCGGCTTTCACCGCAGAGGAGTTCCGCATGACGACACATTGTGATCCGTTCCGGCTGGACGGTGTCCGTGCCCTGGTCACCGGCGCCTCCCGGGGCATCGGCAGAGCCACCGCGCTGGCCTTCGCCCAGGCCGGTGCCGAGGTGGCGCTGTCCGCGCGCAGCCGGGGCGCGCTCCAGGAGACCGCCGCCCTCGTGGAGGCCCACGGGCGTACCGCCGCACTCGTCCCCGGTGACCTCGCCGGACCGGGCGTCCCGGAGGCGGTGGTGGACGAGGCGGCGGCCGCACTCGGCGGTCTCGACTGCGTCGTGCACAACGCCGGGGTGCTGCCCGCGCGGGAGGACGGCACGCCGGTCATGGTTCCCCTCCAGGACTCCGCCCAGACCGACTGGGACCACGTGCTGTCCGTCAACCTCAACGCGACCGCGGCGCTGTGCCGGCGCGCCCACCCGCACCTGCGGGAGTCGTCCCGGGCGAGCGTGGTGCTGATGTCGTCCCTGGCCGGGGTGGTCGGCACACCGCGGATGGAGGCGTACGGCGCCTCGAAGGCAGCGCAGATCGCGCTGGCCCGCAGTCTGGCGGTGGGCTGGGCGCGTCAGGGCATCCGGGTCAACGCGCTCTGTCCGGGCTGGACGCGGACGGACATGACGTCCTTCGCGTACTCCCTGGAGCCGCTGTCGGACTGGCTGACCGCGCACGTCCCGCTGGGCCGCTGGGCGGAGGCGCACGAGGTGGCGCACGCCGCGCGGTTCCTCGCCTCGCCCGCCGCGTCGTATCTGACCGGACAGGCGCTGGTCCTCGACGGCGGGGTGTCCGTGCCCGACGGCGGGCTGGCCGGTATCGCGAAGCCCCCGTCGCCGTTCCCGCCCGACGACCCGCGTGGCGAGGAGCGTTCGTCATGACGAAGGTGAGGCCCACGGCCGTGCTCGACGGTCTGGGCAGTTGTCTGCCACCGCGGGTGTTGACCAATGAGGACGTCAGACGCCGTGGGGTGCTGAACACCAGCGACGCGTGGATCCGCTCCCGTACGGGGATAGCGCGGCGGCGGGTGGCCGAAGACGGCATCAGCACCGGTGATCTCGCGGTGGCCGCGGGAAGGGCCGCGCAGAAGTCCGCCGGGGCCCGCGCGGATCTGGTGCTGGTGGCGACCACCACGCCCGACCGGCGGTGCCCGGCGACTGCGCCGGAGGTCGCGGCGCGGCTGGGGCTGGACGCTGTGCCCGCCTTCGACCTGTCGGCGGTCTGCTCCGGTTTCCTCTACGGGCTGACGTTGGCCGCCGCCCTGGTCCGCACCGGGGTCTGTGCCCGGCCGCTGGTGATCGGTGCCGAGACGTACTCCCGGATCGTCGACCCGTTGGACCGGGACTCCGCGGTGATCTTCGGGGACGGTGCCGGGGCGGCGTTGCTGCGGCCCGGCGACCGGGGCGAGCCGGGGGCGCTGGCCGCCACCGACTGGGGTGCGGACGGTGGCGGCGCCGATCTCATCGCCATCGCGGTCGGCGGCGCCCGGCGGCCCGACCCCGGGGGCCGCGCCAGCCGGCAGGAGCGCTATTTCCGGATGCGGGGCCGGGAGGTGTACGCACAGGCGGTGCGCCGGATGACGGACTCGTCCCACGCGGTGCTGGCGGCGGCCGGCTGGTCCCCGGAAGCGGTCGGGGCGTTCATCGGCCACCAGGCCAACCAGCGCATCCTCGACGCGGTCGCCGTCCGGGTCGGGATTCCGGCGCACCGCTGCCACGGCAATCTCCGCGACGTCGGCAACACCGCCGCCGCGTCCCTTCCGCTGGCCCTCGCCGACACCGCCGCCCGCCGCCGGGTGCGGCCCGGCACCCGCACTCTGCTGACCGCCTTCGGCGGCGGCCTGACCTGGGCCTCAGCCGCTCTGACCTGGCCGGCGGCCCTTCCCTGCGATCTCCCGCCGGAACCGCTCACCACTTCCGTCCCCACCCCCACCACACCCCGGAGGACCTCCTCATGGCCACTGTCTACGACCACCTCGTGACCGTTCTCGCCGACAAGTTCGAGGTGGACGCTGCGGCGATCCGCCCTGAAGCGACGCTCGCCGGGCTGGAGTTGGACTCCCTCGCCGTCGTCGAGCTGTACGTCACCCTCCAGGAGCACTGGGGGGTACCGCTGGCGGAGGACGACTCCGCCGCCGATCTGACCGTGGCGCAGGTGGCACAGGCGGTGGCGGACCGGCTGCCCGCCGACTGTGCGCACCGCGACGGGGCCCCGCGGTGAGCGCGGCGGATGATGTGGGGGTGGCGGTCACCGGAATCGGCCTGATCACGCCGGCCGGTTGCGGGACCGCCGCGACCTGGGCGGGGGTCTGCGCCGGGCGGGGCACCGCCGCGCCGGATCCCGAACTCGACGGGCTGCCGGTCGCGTTCGCCTGCCGCGTCCCCGATTTCGTCCCCCGCGTGCGGGTCCCAGGTCCGCGGCCCTGGCAGCACGACCGTGCCACGCAGTTCGCGCTGGCCGCCACGGACGAGGCGGTCACCGCCGCCGGGCTGGACCCGGCCGCCAGGGAATCCGCCCGGATCGCGGTGGTGCTGGGCTCCGCGGCCGGCGGTGTCGGGACCTACGAGGCCCAGCTGCGCAAACTCGCCGACGGCGGCCCGGGGGCCGTCTCCCCGCTCACCCTCCCGGCGTTCCTGCCGAACATGGCGGCCGGGCAGGTGGCCCTCGCGCTGGGGGCCCGGGGTCCGGTCCTGCACACCGCGACGGCCTGTGCGTCGGGGGCGTCCGCGGTGGCGCTGGCGGCGCTGCTGCTGGCCGCCGGGGCGTGTGACGTGGCGGTGGCCGGGGGCACTGACGCGATGGTCACACCGTTGTGCGCGGCCGCGTTCGCGCGGATGGGGGCGCTGTCGCGGCGGCGGGAGGCACCCGGGAGCGCGTCGCGGCCGTTCGACGCGGACCGGGACGGGTTCGTGCTCGGCGAGGGCGCGGGCGTGCTCGTCCTGGAGCGGGCGGCGGACGCCGCGGCGCGCGGGGCGCCGGTGCAGGCGCGGCTGGCCGGCTACGGTCTCGCCGCCGACGCCCATCATCCGGTGGCACCCGACCCCGAGGGCCGGGGGCTGCGGCTGGCGACGGCGCAGGCGCTGCGTTCGGCCGGGGCGACGGCGGCGGAGGTCGGCCATGTCAACACGCACGGCACCGGCACCCTGCTCAACGACCGTACGGAGGCGGCGGCGCTGGCCCGGCTGTTCGGCGCGGACGGACCGTCGGTGACCTCGGCCAAGGGCGTCCTCGGCCACACGATGGGCGCCGCCGGGGCGATCGAGGCGGCGCTCACCGCTTTGACGGTCGCCCACGGCCGCATCCCGCCCACCGCCAACTTCCACCGTGCCGACCCCGGCTCCCCCGCCCTCGACCTGGTCGCCGGCGCCCCGCGGGACCGGCCCGTTCCGCTGGCTCTGAGCAACTCCCTGGGGTTCGGCGGGCACAGCACGGTGCTGGCCTTCCGACCGGGCGGCTGACGGGGCGCGGCGCCGGCGCTGCCGGGCACCGGGTCAGTCGGCCGGGATGCCGCTGCTGCTGCGGCGGGTCGAGGCTGACGCCGAAGTCACGCCCAGGGCGCCGTCCACGCCGACCGGCGACCGGCCCTGCACCTCCGCGGCGTCCAGCACAGCAATGGCGGCGTCCGACAGCGCGGAGAGCCGATCGGACAAGGAGACGGGGCCGGAGTCGCTCACTCGAAGTCGTTTTGCCAGTCAGCGCTGCGCACGTACTTCACCATGGCGTCCCGGAGGCGTATGCAATCCTTGCGGTAGCCCTTGGGCAGGGCGACGCCATAGTAGATGCGTGCACCGAGGCCGATGCCCGGGACGACTTCGAGTTCGCCATTGTGCTCCACCTCCAACGCGGAGAGCGCCAGACTGTCTGAGGAGACCGCCTCGCCGTGCCATCGGACGCTGTTGAGCAGTGGGCACGCAACAGGAAGGGACATCATGCGCCAACTCGCAAAAGGCACCGTTAAAACAGTGATGGCCGCAGGACTGCTCGCCACCTCACTGGCCACTGCCGCGTACGCCAACGCCGCATCAGCCGACGAGCAAGCACATATGACAACCTCGGCTGCATCCTCCACCACCCTGAACGTGGGCACGCTGGACGTGCCCTCCGGATGCACACTGCGCACTATCGACGGGAATCGAACATCTGAGGCCAACTGCCTCATCCCGCGCAACTACCGGCACGCAGTCCTGTGCCAGACACCGGAGGGGGAGGTCGCTCACGTGATCCCCTTCACCAAGTACAACACCGTGTTCTGTGAGATGTGGGTGAAAGCACACAGCATCACCGAGGTCGGTTGAGGCCCAGCAGACACGCGACGCGGGGCACACCGGCAGTGTCCCGCGTCGCGCAGGCAGCGCCGGGTCCGGCGATCGCCGGAGACGAGGATGACGCCCGGGGCGGCGCAAGTCCACGTACTCGAGTGCGCCGGCGCCAGGACCTCTTTCGCATCGAGCCCGGGCGCGGCACCGGCGGCTCGGTACTTCGGGGCATGGGGCTGGCACAAGTCGGCTGTCATCGCATTGCTTCGATGCCTGCTGATGCAGGTCGGCCCTTGCCCGGCACCAGGCTGATCGCTGCTCACGTCAGTCCTTTCTCGCACCCTCTACCAGCGCATGCCGAGGGCACCGAGGGCGGTGCGGCGTTGTTCGGTGAGCTTGACGGCGCGTTTGCGGGTGTTGTCGAGCCATGTGCCGAGCCTGACCACCACCCGAGACCGGCACGAACGACAACACCACGGCGATCGCCGGCGTGGCCGCCGCGCTGATCGTCGCCGGCGGCGGCACCGCGGTCGCGGCACGCCGCCACAAGACCCGCCACGCTGCCTGAGCGAAACCGCCGCAACCCAAAGGCGGCCCCCTCGCCACGAGCCGCCCGCCCTTCGCCGCGCCCTGTCCGCCCCCGCTCCGAGCCCCCGAGGAGCGCCGCGCCCGCCCCCGCCCACCTTCCTTGGGGTAGGGATGGGGCGCGGGCTGCCGAGCAGAAGCCAACCGGCTCTCAAGGTCAATAACCCGACGTCGGAAACGGGCACTCGTCCGAGAGTCCTTCCTCAGTGAGTAACGGGAAGAGAGCTATGAAGGCGCAAGGTCACGAGATGATCGCGTCATGACTGAGATCGTCTTGATGTCCGACCCGAGGGTTGCAGCCGTGCCTGTTCAGGAGTGTGGTGAACGGCTCGTCGATGTGCGACGGGACAATTCTCTTCTGGTTGATGAGCGGGAGTGGCAGGACTCCGCCGGCGCCTTCGCCCATCTACGGGAAGGAGTGCTCGATCGACTCCTCAAGGCCCAGGCACAGCTACCTCAAGGGATACGGCTGCTGTTCGTCGAGGGGTATCGCCCACCGTCCCTTCAACGCCGCTACTTCGACGAGTACGCGACGCAGCTGCGGGCCGATCATCCGGAATGGTCTGCTGAGCAGGTCCGCTCGGCAGCCAGCCGCTACGTGTCTCCGCCTGAGATCGCACCCCACAGCGCCGGCGCAGCCGTTGACTTGACGCTCGGAGACGCCGATGGCCGTGAACTCGACATGGGCACCCACATGGACGCGACTCCGGAAGAGAGTGCGGGCGCCTGTTACACCCAGGCCGACAACATCAGCGCCCAGGCCCGCTCCAACCGAGACATCCTGGGTGCGGCACTTACCGCTGCTGGCCTGGTCAACTACCCCACAGAGTGGTGGCACTGGTCATACGGAGACCGCTACTGGGCCTTGCTGACTGGTGCGGCAGTCGCCCACTTCGGGCCCATGGGACTCGACTGACTGCGGACTTCGCAAAGGCCTCGGACCAGAAGTAGTCGAACCCCCGGGGGGAGGCCAGAGACCCTGGCCCGCCCCGGGAAATGGCATGTTTCCTGAGGCGAACTTGTCGTGACACGACGTGAGACAGCCTTGGGCATGTGGCGCCAGCAATGCCACGCCGCCTTCGGGTTGGCTGTCGCGATCGTGGGGGAGCAGCCAAAAAACGCGGCGGCGGAAGGTACCAGAGGCGCGGGAGGCCTTGGCATCGCTGGTGAGGGTGGCGTATCCGACCATGCGGCCGTCGCGGTGGTGGGGGTTGCCGACGCGGGTGGGCAGGCGGGCGAGGCTCTGGCGGACATAGTCGAGGCGGGAAGTCCTGTCGCCTGCTGCGGGCCTTGATGCGGTCGCCGCCGGTGAGGCTTGACGCGGGCTTCGTCGAAATTGTCACCGGGCTTGACCTCGGAGCAGACGACGACGCGTCGCCCGTGGAGTTCTGCGAGGTCGGTGGGGTGGCTTTCGTAGAGGCGGGCCATGAGGAAACCGGGTGGGGCGGCGTCGGCGTAGTCGCCGAGAAGTTTCATCGAGACGTCGAGAAGGACGGATTTGCCGTTCTTGCCGGCACCGAAGAGGAACGGCATGACCTGTCTGCCGGCGTCGCCGGTGATGGAGTAGTCGAGGAGCAGCTGCAGGAAGGCGATCATCTCGGTGCCTTCGGCGTCGTCGCCGAAGGTGTCTGTCAGGAACCGCTGGACCACCGTGGGACCGGCCACCAAGCCCGGGTCTTGCCGGAGCCGGAGGAGCACTGCCAGCGGCGGGTGTCGGTGCTGCGGTACCAGACGTGCAGGCCGCCCGAGGGTGTTCGGACCCTGAGAGTTGTGACGTCGTCGGCGGGGCTGTGTTGCCCACGGAGTGTGGCAAGGACGGCCAGGGTGTGGAAACCGGTGGTCATCTGGGACACGTCGATGTCCTCGGCGATGTCGATGCCGGGCAGGAGCCGATTTCCTGGAGGGGGTGGCGTGGGGCGGGTGTCGATGTCGCTGACGACGAGGTTCGCCGGCCCGCAGGCAACGGCGACGCCCATCTGCGGGAGTGGTCCCCACCACTGCTGGATGCGGTTGCCGTCGAGGGTTGCGGCGTAAAAACCGTGGCACCAGCGTCCTGCGGCCTGGCAGGGACAGGCATGGTGGTCATGTCCAAGTCCCAGAGGGGGATCCGTCCCGCTTTTGCGTGAGAACGAGTTGTGCGAACCGATCCGGGGTTCGGAGAGTCTTCCCGGCCGTCGAGCGATCTTGCTCTGGCAAAGGACCGTTTATGAGAGTCACAGCCCGCGACGGCCATCACGCACAGCTACATGTCGGTCGGGCGGAAAGCGGAAGTCCCCGATCTGCGCGATCGGGGACTTCACCAAGCCCGGCCGGAGGTCCTTTTTGCGGCCCGCCGGGCGCCGGGTGCCCGTTTACGCGGCGGGGGTGAGTTCGGCTTGGCCGAACAGCAGTGCGTAGCCGGTGGGGAGCTGGTGCAGGATGCGGGTGATGAGGTCGGGGCCGGCGTGGGCGGCGACGGCGGCGAAGACGGAGCCGGTGTCCCAGCGGGTGGTAGCCAGGGAGGCCCCGGAGCGGGCGGCGAGGTCCTTGACGAAGGCCCAGCCGGTCAGGGGCTGGGTGTCGGGGATCTGCGCGGTCAGGACGCGTGCGGCTTCCAGGGGCAGCCGGGCGGCCAGGTCGACGCGTTCGTCGCCGGTCAGCTGGCGTCCCAGCCCCGCGAGGACCAGGCGGACGGCTTCGTCGGCTCTCTCGCGGGTGGGGTAGGCGCCTTCGTAGCGGACCTTCTCCAGCATCTGCTCGTACGCCGTCCCGTATGGCTGCTGGTGCTCAGACGGTGCGCGCACGTCGGTGATCACTGCGGTGCATGCCTTTCGTGGAGCGGTGCGGGTGTGTGGCACCGAGGTAGGGGTCAGGTGGGCTGGGGGCGGCCGAAGAGGAGGTCGTAGCCGGCGGGGAGCTGGAGCAGGATCTGCCCCATCAGGTCGTCGCCGGCGGTGTCGGCGACCGTGGACAGCACGGCGCTGACGTCCCAGGTCGCGGTCTGCTCGGTGGCGCCCTCGATCCAGGCGGCGGTCGCGCGGACGAACCGCTCCGCCGGCAGCGGTTCGGCGCTCTGCAGCGGGTTGAGCAGGATCAGGGCGAATTCCTCCGGCAGGCGTGCCGCGAGCTGAGCGCGGACCTCGCCGACCAGGTGCGCGCCGAGCAGGGCGAGCACCACACGGGCCGCGCGCTCGGCTTCCCGAACAGTGCCGTACTCGCCGCGCTCCTTGACGTGGTCGAGGAACGCTTCGCGTCGCAGAGTCATCTCGGCCGCCACCCCTTCTTGTCCTTCGGACTGCCCATGGGGGTGCGGAGGGCGGGGGAGGGGGGAGATCAGGTGCCCGTCCTCCGCACCGGTCCGGCTGGTGTCAGCCGGAGATCTCCTTGTGGCCGGAGCCGACGCCGATGGAGATCTTGCGGGGCTTGGCGCGCTCGGCGATCGGGATGCGCAGGGTGAGCACGCCCGCGTCGTAGTCGGCCTGGATGTGCTCGGTGTCCAGGGTGTCGGCGAGCACGATCTGGCGGGAGAAGACGCCCAGCGGCCGCTCGGACAGCTCCATCTGCACGTCGTCGGCCTTCGCCACCGGCCGGCGCTCGGCCTTGACGGTCAGCATGTTCCGCTCGACGTCGATGTCGATCGCGTCCGCGCTGACGCCGGGCAGGTCGAAGGCCACCACGTACTGGTCACCCTCGCGGTAGGCGTCCATCGGCATCGCCGACGGCCGGGACCATGTGCCCGGACCCATCAGCTGCTGCGCCAGCCGGTCCAGCTCACGGAAGGGGTCAGTGCGCATCAACATCGTGAAAACACCTCCAGCAGGTTCAGGCAGTTACTGCCAATGCGCCTCACTGACACCGTTGTAACATGTCATCCAATGGATGACAAACGCATTGTCGTCGCCCTGATGACAATCCCGAGGGAGGTGCCCGTGACCCCGGCCGACCAGCCGTCCCCGTACCGCACCGACGCCCACAGCCCGGCGTCGTTCCTTGCCGCCGCGGCGGCTCTCAACGCCATAGACAACGCCCTGCGCGGCGCCCAGCAAGGGGTCAAGGACATCCCCGATACCCCCGGTCCCGGGCCGGAGCAGGCGCTGGCCTCCCTGATGCTGCTGCGGCAGGTACGCGAGCGGCTCGCCGGATGGGAGACCGGCCTGATCGAAACGGCCCGCGACGCGGGAGCCAGCTGGGCCGACCTCGCCCACCCCCTCGGCGTCGCCAGCCGCCAGGCCGCCGAACGCCGCTACCTGCGCGGCCGCCCCGGCCCCGCCGGGACCACCGGCGAGCAGCGTGTCCAGGCCACCCGTCAGGCCCGGGCCGCCGAACGCGCGACCGCCGCCTGGGCCCGCACCAACGCCGCCGACCTGCGTCGCCTCGCCGGACAGATCGCCGCCCTCACCGACCTCCCCGCCGCCGCCCGCCGCCCGCTCAACGAACTCCACGCGGCCCTCGCCCACGACGACCCCGCCGACCTCATCGCCCCCTTGGCTGCCACCCGCCCCCACCTGGCCGCCGCCCACCCCGACCTCGCCACCCGGCTCGACACCCTCACACTCCCATGACCCCGCACACTCCCATGACCCCGCCCGGCGCACCGCAACAGCAGCCGGGTCAGCCTCCGCCCCCGGGCGAACGAGCACACCTGGAGGTCGACACGGCCGGCCTGCGGGCCCACCTCGCCCGCTCCCTCACCGAGCAGGGCCTGGGCGAAAGGTGGCCAAGGTGTCGAGGCACCGGTTCGTGCCAGGCTGCGGACCGGCCCCGGCCTTTCAGGCGACCTGACCGAAGCCGGCCGCGGCCGGGTCCGCCTTGTGCAGCGGACGACATGATCACCAGACGCCCGGTGCACGAGGAGGCGGAACTGCCGCTGCCGGAGGGCGGGTTCACCTCGACCAGCGTTGAGCCGTCAACGGTGAACTGCTGCCGGTCGACCGTCTCCACCGTGTAGCCCTGCTTCGGCTTCGCCCCGTCCATGACGGTGGTGAAGGAGACGTCGAAATAGCCGACGTGGACGGCCACGGGCTCACAGAGCTTCGGCGGGCCGCCGAACTCGATGGGCAGGTAGCCGGTCACGCTGCGCCCACGCAGATTGCTGTCCAGCCAGTCCTTGTCACCCCGGACACAGAAAGGCGTGGGGGACGGAGGTGCCGCGGGGGTGGCCGCGACGGAGGACGGCGGACTCGCCGACGTGGACGAGGAGGCGCCCGGGGCGGCGTCGCCGCTGCCGCAGCCGGAGAGGCTGAGTGTTCCCGCCAGGACGGCGAGCAAAGCGATGACCCGTAATGGTGATGGTCCTGCCTGGTCTGTCACCGGGCCGTGCTGACCGGCCGGCACAGGCGAGTCAACGGGGCCCACGCCCCCGGCCGGCCCGGCTGTGGCGGGGCGGCCGGAACCGCCGCCCCCCGCCACCTCACTTGCCTGCCGTACTTGGCCCTACGGCGGTCTCGGCCGGGTCCGGCTGTGCGACAGGTGCCGTCATCGAACGTGATGCGTACTGTGTGCTGGGTTCCTCTGCCGACGTATCGAGTTCGTCGGCGAACCGGTTGTACGCGGTGGCCGCCAGGGCCCAGTCGGCGGTGAGGAACTCGGCCTCGGCTTCTGGTGGATCCAGCAGCACCTGTAGGGCCCATGAGGTCGCTGACGATCGGTGGGCACGGTGACCACCACGCCCCCCGCGTGAAGGGCCCGTACAGATGCGTTATGCGTTCGGGCCCTCCCAGTTCTGGCGTCATCGGGCCGAAGGCGGCCAGCTACTCACCGCCTCCGCCGCATCGGGCTTCCCCGCGGCAAAGTACTCGCGCCACCAGGTGCCGCCGCATACCGCGTCGAACCGCTCCCGCGTCCGCTCAACGGCACTCGCGCACCGCCTCCCCAGTCCCCTCCCGGCAGCATGCGTGCTCCCCGCCGGTGGGATCCGTCCGGTGCCCCTGACGGGTCTTGAACGGTGGTCCGGAGCAGCGACGTCCCGTCCTCGCCGAACCGGTCATGCTGCCCGCGGCCGCGAGCAGCACACCGATCTGGTCGGCGTAGTCGGGGCCGGGCAGCGGCAGGTCGATGTCCGGGTCGTCATTGACGTAGCCGACGGAGACCGCCGTCGGCAGGTAGTGCATCAGGGCGTCGACGACCTCGGTCCGAGGGCGGCTGGTCCGTTTCATCAGATTCCTGAACACCCGCAGGACGGTGGGCGTGCTGGTGTCGAGGTCGTCGGGGACCTGCATCGGCCCGGGTCCGTCCGCGGGGTGCCACCGGTTTCCGGGCTGTTGCTGTTCGGGGGCCGGGCAGATGTGCGACCTGGTCGGGGTGGTGCAGCGTCCCGCCCGGGTTCGCGCTCAGGCCGACCAGCAGGCCGCGGTCGACGAAGGGCGAGAAGGCACCCCTTCAGGCAAGTCAGAGGTGGCACGTCGAACGCACCCACGCCTGGCAGAACGCCTTCCATCGTCTCGTCCGCTGCTACGAACGCCGGGCCACCGTCATCGACGCCTTCTTCGACTTCGCCGACACCATCATCACCGTGCGTAGCCTGATCTGCCGAGCGTGGACCACTCACCGCTGGGAGGACCGCCCGCCCCCGCCCCCACCGCCGCCCGTGACGGACTGCCACCCGCGCCAGTGGCCGGCTGGTAGCTTGACTCTCATGATGGTGGCGTTGATCGACTCAGGGCTTGGCCTCCTTTCCACCACCGGATGGCTTCGGCACCTTGCCCCGGAACTCGATCTGCTTCTATTTCTGGACCCCGACGGCGCCCCCTGGGGATCGAGAACCGCCTCCTTCGTCACGGACCGTCTGTTCAGTGCCGCCCACTTGGCCGTCCAGCAAGGCGCGGAAGCCATCGTGGTTCCCTGCAACACCGCCACCGTCACCGCGATCGACGCTCTGCGTGAGAGTTTTGAACCACGTGTGCCTGTGGTCGGAACCGTGCCTGCGGTGAAGTCGGCGGCAGCGGTCGGCGAGAGCATCGCCGTGTGGGCAACCGTCCGGACCACGGCGAGTGACTACCAGAAACGCCTGATCGCGGAGTTTGCGAACGGTCGACCTGTCGCGGGTGTCGCATGCCCCGGTCTGGCCGAGGCGATCGACCTCGGAGACATGGCCGCAGCATCAGAAGCGATCGCCGACGCGGCCAAGCGGACTCCCCAGAATTGCGACTCCGTAGTGCTGGGATGCACGCACTACCCGCTGGTGGCACCAGAGATTCTGCAGAGCCTGCCCACCGGAACCACCCTGTACGACAGCGCGGAGGCAGTCGCCCGCCAAGCACTTCGACGATTGGACCGAACCGCAGAATTACACAGCACCACCGGCTCCATCGACGTGGTACTCAGCGGGCGCCGCGGAAATCTCCCAGCAGGCGCCCACGCCTACCTGGTGGGTCGCGCCCTTGCCGCTGCAGCGCGAGTGCCCCGCGACATTCTCATCTCCGCCGCAACTCGCGCCTCGATGAACGCTCCTACGGTCTGAGAAAGCCCCAGAACCTTTACAGCTTGTCCGCCAGGCGTGCAGCCACTCCATTTCGCGGCAGACCCCAGGAAATCACAGAACGTGACAGCTATGTGATCGCCCAGGATCGGTGTCTGCCTCGCGCTGGGCTTCCCACCGCGCCTATCTGCGCGACCTCTTACGGCCTCGTCCACGATTGTCAGCGGCGTCGTGGTGTCTGGGACCTCCGCCTGCGGCGTTGTCGTCAGTCACCGACGCTCCTTCCCCAAGCTCTCAGCTGCGTTCGAGCAGGGGAGACCCCATCCGACTCCCTCCTCCGCCTTGGATTCGAAGGCCCCAGACGCCGCTCCTTCCTCCACTGCCAATCGTGGACGAGGTCGTAAGCGCTGTACGGGGTCAGCAGGTTCAGGCAGGCGTCGGTGTTGGGCGCGGCGGGAGCCGGTGCGCGTTTCCCGGCTGCTTGGGCTACTTGCCTCGGATCCCCGCCGCATACGCGGCGATTCTCGGCCTGTCCTCCTCGATCCTCTCCAGGATGGCCTGCGCCGTTTCACGGCGTCGCGTCCCCAACTCGCGGTAGACCAGCCAGAGGCCCGTGCGTGCGGCTTCCCGGCAGCGGGCGCCGAGGTCGGTGTTGCCCAGGGCGACCTCGTCCTCGTCCGATTCACCCATCACGATCTGCTGGAGGAGCTCCAGGACGAGATCACGGGCGTCGGCGGACACATCGTCGAGCAGCCCCGCGAGCAGGACGGAAACCGTGGGAAGGGCGGCGCTGTGCAGCTGGCCCTGCACCACGACGACATTCTCCAGATCCCAGTAGGCCGCCATGGCCTCGTCCGCGTCCGCGGCCGCCAGCAGGCGACGCAGCGCATCGGGCACACTGCCGGATCTGTCGCCCAGGGTCCGGAAGTCCCCCCAGAGCGTGCGGGCGATCTCCACTTCTGCCAGGTTTCTGTTCACCGGTCACCCATCCTGTTCTCGTACGTCAATTCGACCACGCCTGTCCGGATCGGCGAGGAACATCGGACAGACCTGTCTCCCGCTGTACTCGTAGCCCCCCCAATGCACCGCCACAGGCCCGTCACCATGCTGCCGATCGTGCGCGGGGCGGCAGCCAGTGGGCCAGCTGTGTGGTGCGGTGACCAGGTGACCGAGGGCGAGGAGGGTGAAGACTTCTGCGAGAGACGGGACCGCGAAGATGAACGGGCGGGGTCCGATGGAGTCCGACGTCGCGCTGATCCCGCCGTCCTCCCGGCGGGCAGCCGGCAGGAAGTCCGCGGCGTCGACGGCCGCGCCTGGGTCGTCCTGCCCGCACACGGCGATCAGCCCGTAGGTGGTGCTGGTGACGTCGCTGGCCTCGCCGGCCTGCCGGCCCCAGCCGCCGTCCTCGTTGCATGCCTTGCGCAGCAGCACATTGGTGCGTTCCAGCATGCGGCGCACGTGTCCGGGCGTGCAAGAGGGGCCTCGGGCGGCGGCGAGGCGGACGCGGAAGAGGGTGTGCAGGCGGCTGCTGCTCCAGTCCGGGGGAAAGCCGTCCTCGCGCTGCTGGTCGGCCAGGTAGGTGAGGCACCGGGGGGTGACGGAGCGGTGCGCGGGGCGTGCAGCCCACGCACTGATAGATGTCATCCAACGTCAGAAGACAAGCGAGAGGAACGGTCATGTTGAAGTTCTTGGGCGGGCGTTCTTGGCGCATCGCCGCGGGCTCAGGCGCTGCGGCAGCGGTCATTGCACTGGGTGCTCCGCCGCTTTCCGTCGCGGCTCCCGCTCAGGCGTCCTTTCCCGTGAAGCCTTACGCCACGGTGACCAGCCAGAATGGGCTGAACGAGCGGCAGTACCCCAGCACCGACTCGTCAGTGCTGGGCACCCTCAAGTACCACGATCAGGTGAGGCTGCGCTGCAAGGTCCGTGCGCAGAACATCGCCGGCGACGACGTCTGGTTCCTGCTGCGTGACAAGCAGGCATGGATCTCTGCCAGGTACGTTGCCCTGACCGGGACTGTTTCCTATTGCAAGGATGTCCAGCCGACCCCGCTCACATACAACCCTGAGGCTGCCGACGCCATGGGCTGATCACGCACCGACCACTCGGAACGTTCGAACTATGACGTGCTCCGGTGCTCGTGGCATCTCGTTGGAACCACGGTCCGCTTGATGCCACGGCCAACCGCACCCGCATGGCCTGTGTTTGTGCAGGCACGCGGGCGCGCGTGACCCGGGAGCTGTCGCTGCAACTCTGGCACGCTCTCGCGAAGCCTGCTCCAGCCGCTCCGGGCAGAGGACATCTCCGCCCGGAGCGACTACGGCCCTGCGAGATCCAGTAAGCCGAGCTGTGGCTCGCCCGCGGTCAGGCGCTCCCGCCCCGCGCGACCGGTTGCACGGGAATCGCGGGTGGCCGTGGCGGTCGGTCTGAAGGCGCAGCGTGCCGGAAGAACGACCGGTTCGTTGAGGGGTATGGGACGAGCATCGCGAGCGCGAGCCGCTGTTCGAGCACAGCGCACCACGAACGGCGGATTGCTGATTCGTGAGCCGAGGGCGGCCGACGAGAATGCTGTGGTGGAACTGCTGGGCAGGGTGGAGTTCATCCGACCGGAGACCCGGACCGGAGCTCGCCCACCTGGTAGCTCATCGGCAAAGGCTTGATCCCTCGTGCGGTTTGCGGTCGGCGTGGGTCGCCCAGCGTCGCGGGGTGAGGTCGTGGGGGTGCTGCCGGCTGCTCCGCCGCTGGGCTGGATCGGCTCGATCAAGCTCCTGAGCCTGGGGCACCGTTCGTGGGTGGCCCAGCAGGTGGTGGAGATGGAGGCTTTGTCGGTGGCCCCGGAGGCCGGCGGATGCAGCCTGGGGCACCGGCTGATCAAGACGGCCGTCGCGCGCTACACCTCTCTGGGCTACCGGCTGATGCTGGGGACGTTCACCACCAGCACGCTGTTCCTGGTGCCGTACTACCAGCGGGCGGGTTTCACCGTGCTGGGGCCGGGCGAAGGGATCGTGAGCGCCGACCCGCTGGGCATGATCCTGCACCGGCCCGCTGCTCCACACGTCGTGCAGATGTGGAAGCCGCTGCTCCCGGCCGTCACGGTGTTGGACACCACATGCCGGACGGCGCGCCGATCCGGCTGCTCACCGATGTCTTGGTGCCGCCCTCCGATGCTCCCCGGACGATCCAGCACGATGACGGAAGCCTGACCTTCAAGGGCGGCGGAATGAGGGTGGGGCCAGGTTCCGGCTCTGCGCTCAGGCCGCGGCAGGCAGGCTGGCGACGCCGGTGACCTGATCCCAGATGGCGAAGCGGGTGGTCATCTCGGCGCGGTAAGTATCCGGTGGCTGCCATCAGGCGGCGGCGTAGCCGGAAGTGGGGTGAGATGCCGCTGAACGCGGCCAGGAGCTGCTGGGCTCCGCCAGCGGAGCGGAAGCCTTTCATGGCGCGTTCGCGTTGCCGGGTGGGCTGGTGGCTGTTCTCGGCCTGGTTGTTCAGTCCCTTGTGGGAACGGTGCTCGACGGAGGGTATGACCTCGCGGTGGGCCGCGCCGTAGGAGCGCGGCTTGTCGGTGACCACCACCCGCGGCACCGAGCAGGCCTTCTTGAGCAGTTTGCGGAAGAACCGCCTGGCCGCAGCGGTGTCCCGCCGGTTTTGCACGAGGATGTCCAGGACGGCGCCGTCGGCGTCCACGGCCCGCCACAGGTACTTCAGCTCGCTGTTCATCTTGATGAAGACCTCGTCCAGGTGCTTCCCAATGCTGTTGTCAAGCCGGTTCGGTGACAGGGGGTGTGATCCGGTAGCACCGTCGGTCACGGATCAGGGCCCACAGAACGTTGACGC
>NZ_JBIAUE010000028.1:0-78439 GCF_042892615.1 Streptomyces sp. NPDC001750
AATTTCGATGTGTCGGTGTTCGAGTTGTTCGGGACGTTGGCTGCGGGTGGGACGTTGGAGGTGGTGCGGGATGTTCTTGCTGTTGCGGAGCGGGGGTCGTGGTCGGGTTCGTTGGTGTCGGCGGTGCCGTCGGCGTTCGCGGCGGTGCTGGAGCAGGACGCGCAGGTCCGTGCAGGTCTGGTGGTGCTGGCGGGTGAGGCGTTCCCGTCGGGTCTGCGGGAGCGGATCGGTCAGGTGATGCCGGGTGCGGCGGTCGCGAATCTGTATGGTCCGACCGAGGCGACGGTCTATGCGACCGGCTGGTTCTCGGAGGCCGAGGGCGATCAGTTGGGTGCGATGGTGCCGATCGGCAGGAGTGTGGCGGGCAAGGGCACGTATGTGCTCGACTCCTTCCTCCGTCCTGTTCCTGTGGGTGTGTGGGGTGAGTTGTATCTCGCGGGTGGTCTGGCGCGGGGCTATCACGAGCGTCCTGGTCTGACTGCGGAACGCTTTGTCGCCGATCCGTTCCGTGAGGGCGGCCGGCTGTACCGCACGGGTGACGTGGTGCGTTGGCATGCGGACGGGATGCTTGAGTATGCGGGTCGTGGCGATGATCAGGTGAAGGTGCGTGGTTTCCGGATCGAGCTGGGTGAGATCGAGAGCGTCCTGGTCGCGCACGAGAATGTGAGCCAGGCCGTGGTTGTTGCTCGTGAGGACCGGCCGGGGGTGAAGCGTCTGGCCGCGTATGTGGTGGCCGATGGTTCGGAGCTGGACATCGCCGGGGTGCGTGAGCACGTGGCGGCTGCGCTCCCCGAGTACATGGTGCCGGCCGTGTTCGTGGTTCTGGACGAGTTGCCGTTGAACGCGAACGGCAAGCTGGACCGCAAGGCCCTGCCCGCTCCGGAGTTCACCGGGGACGAGGAGGCCTATGTCGCTCCGCGCACCGGGACGGAACAGGTCCTGGCATCCGTCTGGGCGGAGGTCCTCGGGCTGGAGCAAGTCGGTGTCCACGACAACTTCTTCGACCTCGGCGGCGACTCGATCATCAGCCTCCAGGTCGTCTCAAGGGCCCGCCGTGCCGGTCTGTCACTCTCCTCCCGGGACGTCTTCCAGCACCCCACCATCTCCACCCTCGCCGCTCGTATCGACGAGGCCGGACCGCACGGGGCATTGGACCCCTGCGAGAACGCGGGCCAACAGGGACCGGTCAGTGGAACGGTGGCGTCGACCCCCGTCCGGGAGTGGTTCTTCGAGACCCACCCGGTGGCTCCCGGCCACTTCAACATGTCCCTGGCGTTCGAGCTGCCGCACGACGTCGACCTCGCAGCGCTCCGTGCCGCAATCGGGGCGTTGGTCACTCAGCACGACGCCCTGCGCTCCACGTTCGTCCAGGACGCGGAAGGCATCTGGACCGGCCGGATCACACCCGACGCCGACCTCGATGCCGTCTTCACCGTCCACACACTCCCTGCCGACGGAGCCGAGGCGGCCTGGCATGCACTGGTCGTCGACGCACAGGCCGGGCTCGACCTCGCTGTCGGCCCCCTGATCCGCACGGTCGTCGGCACGGCCACCGACGAGGACGCACCGGCCCGCCTGCTGATCACCGCGCACCATCTGGTGATCGACGGCGTCTCCTGGCGCATCCTGCTCGGCGACCTGGCCACCGCGTACGAGCACGCGATCGCCGGCCGCGCCCCCGACCTCGGGCCGCGGACCTCGTCCGTGCGCGACTGGGCGGACCGGCTCGGCGCGTACGTCCGCGAGGGAGGCTTCGACGACCAGGCGGCGTACTGGAGCTCGGTGGCCGAGGCCGCCGAGATCGGCCTGCCGCGCGACATGCCGCTGGGCGGGAACAAGGTCGCCGACCAGGCGGCGGTCATGGCGTACCTCGATACGGATGACACGCATGCGCTGCTGCACCAGGTCCCCGGCCGGTTCCGGACCCAGATCAACGACGTGCTCCTCGCCGCCCTCGCCCGCACCTTGCGGGGCTGGACCGGGCGGGACAAGGTCGCCGTGAACCTGGAAGGCCATGGTCGCGAGGAACTGTTCGACGACATCGACCTGACGCGTACCGTCGGCTGGTTCACGGCGATGTACCCCGTGGCGCTCGAACTCCCCGCAGGGGACGACTGGCCGGGGACCATGCGCTCGGTCAAGCGCCAGCTGCGAGCCGTCCCGGACCGGGGCGTCGGCTACGGCGCGCTCCGCCACCTCGCGGACACACCCGGTCTCGTCCCCGCCGTCGATCCGCTGATCAGCTTCAACTACCTGGGACAGTTCGACACGGCCACCGGCGGTGCGGGTCTCCTCGACCGGTCCATCGCGGTCGACGGCCAGGAACACGGACCCCAGCAGGAGCGGAACCATCTGATCGACGTGGTCGCCGCCGTGGACGACGGCAGGTTCGTCGTCACCTGGTACTACTCGGCAGCCGTGCACCACCAGGAGACGGTCGCGGCCCTGGCCGAGGAGTTCGTCGCGGCTCTGCGGAGCGTGGCCCGAGGCTGACGTCCCGGGCCCTCGTACCGCCTCGGCTCGCTCCGGTCGGGCCGCCCCGGCCGGAGGTCGGCCGCCCCGCCCTGTCCCCGGCGTGGCGCCGGCCTCCGTCCGGCCCCCCACCTCCATCCCCTCAGCCCTTCCGCCCCGCCCTTTTCTTGGTGTCACAAGGAGACGCGAGATGAGCACGCAACCGTCCCGGGAGAACCGGATCAGCGCCCTGCCCGCCCACATGCAGGAGTTGCTCAGGGCACGCATGGCGGGTGCCGTGGCGGCGGTCGACCCCGACGCGATATCTCCCGTCGAACGCGGGGAGGGGGCGGAGCTTCCGGCATCATTCGCGCAGCAACGCCTTTGGTTCCTGGAGGAGTTCAGGCCCGGCGGCACGGAGTACAACTCCGGTCTCGCCCTGCGTGTACGAGGCGACCTCAATGTCGCCGCGCTTCAGCGGGCTGTGGATATGCTCGTTGCCCGCCACGAGTCGCTGCGTACCACCTTCGATTCCGTCGACGGCAGGGTCGTCCAGGTGGTGCATTCCAGGCTCGCCGTACCGATCGAGTACATCGAAGACGCCGGACCGGACGCAAGGATCGGGCAGACCGGGGAATCCGGGCCGGGCGGGCAGCCCGATGTCGCAGGCGCCGTTGTCGACGATCTCCTGCGCGAGCGCCTGCTGACCCCGTTCGACCTGCGCGAAGGCCCGCTCGTACGCGTCTGCCTCGTACGACTCGGCACCGGCGAACACGCCCTGCTTCTCGCGATGCACCACATCGTCACCGACGGCCGGTCGCTGGACATCCTCACCGACGAACTCGGCCGGTGCTACGCGGCCGTCGTGCGCGGTGAGACGCCCGGACTCCCCTCCCTGCCGATCCAGTACGCCGACTTCGCCGTCTGGCAGCGGGACAGGGTCGACGGTTCGGATGCGCGGGAGGAGAAGGGGCTCGCGTACTGGCGTCAGCGGCTGGCCGGTCTCGAACCCCTGGAGCTGCCCACCGACCGGCCCCGCCCCGCCGTGCGAAGCTCGTCCGGCGCGGTCCACACGTTCCGTGTCGCACCGGAGCTGGCAGGGCGCCTCGCCGCCACGGGGCGGGAACGGGGCGCGAGCCTCTTTGTGACACTGACGGCGGTGACGCAACTGCTCCTGTCGCGCTACAGCGGCCAGGACGACATCGCGCTCGGCACCGCTACCTCGGGCCGGGACCGCACCGAACTGGAGAATCTCGTCGGGTTCTTCGTCAACACCCTCGTGCTGCGGTCGCGGATCGACCCGACTGCCACGTTCGGCGACTTCCTCACAGATGTGAAAAACACGGTGCTGGAGGCGTTCGACCACCAGCACGTGCCCTTCGACCGAGTGGTCGAGGCAGTGGCCCCCGAGCGGGACCCCAGCCGTATGCCCCTGGTCCAGGCCGTGGTGGTATTGCAGAGCGCCACCGAGTCGGCTCCTGACTTCCCCGGCCTGAGCCTGGAGCCGATGGGGGTGACCAGGGACGCGCTGCCCTTCGACTTCATGCTCGAATTCGAGGAAAAGGGCGAGGAGTTGATCGGCGCAATCGAATACAGCACGGATTTGTTCGATGCGGTGACGGTGGAGCGGATGGCGGGGCATTGGTTGGGTCTCGCGGAGGGGTTGGTGGCTGCTTCGGGTGTGGCGTTGGCGGAGGTGCCGATGCTGGGTGCGGGGGAGCGGGATCGGGTTCTGGTGGCCGGTCGGGGTGCGGTGGTGGAGTTCGACGGTCGTGTGTCGGTGGTCGAGGCGTTTGCCCGTCGGGTCGCTGCGGCGCCGGGTGCGGTGGCGGTGCGGTGCGGTACGGCGATGCTGTCCTACGCGGAGCTGGAGTCCGAGTCCGACCGTCTTGCCGCTGTCCTGGTCGAGGGGGGTGTGTCGTCGGAGTCCAGGGTGGGGCTGCTGTTGGAGCGGTCGGTGGATGTGGTTGTGGCGATGCTGGCCGTGTTGAAGGCGGGTGGTGTGTATGTGCCGTTGCATGCTTCGTATCCGGAGGAGCGGGTGCGGCAGGTGCTGGCGCAGGCCGGTGCTCGGCTGGTGCTCACGGACCGGGGTGTGGATGAGGTCGGGGGTGTGCCGGCCTTGGCGGTGGGTGCGGTGCCGAGCGGTGCGGGTGACCTGCCTGTGGTGATTTGGTCGGGGTCGTTGGCGTATGTGATGTTCACGTCGGGGTCGACGGGTGTGCCGAAGGGTGTGGCGGTCACGCATGGGGACATCGTTGCGTTGGCGGCGGATGGTCGTTGGGGTTCGGGTGGGCATGGGGCGGTGTTGTTCCATTCGCCGCATTCGTTCGATGCGGCGACGTATGAGGTGTGGGTGCCGTTGCTGAACGGCGGCACGGTGGTGGTGGCGGAGGCGGAGTTGAGTGCTGCGGTGGTGCGTGAGGCGGTTGCGGCCGGGGTGGGGTCGGTGTTCTTGACGAAGGCGTTGTTCGATGTGCTGGCGGGGGAGGATCCGGGGTGTTTCGCGGGTCTGTGTGAGGTGTGGACGGGTGGTGAGGCGGCGTCGGGTGTGGCGATGGCGCGGATGCTGGAGCACTGCGCGGGCACGGAGCTGGTCCATGTGTATGGGCCGACGGAGTCGACGACGTTCGCGGTGTGCGGGCCGGTCACGGCCGGGGACACGGACGCATCCGCGATTCCTCTGGGGTCGGTGATGGACAACACCCGCGCGTATGTGCTGGACGGGGCGTTGCGGCCGGTGGGTGTGGGGGTGCCGGGGGAGTTGTATCTGGGTGGTTCGGGTCTTGCGCGTGGTTATGACGGCAGGTCGGATCTGACGTCGGAGCGGTTTGTCGCGGATCCGTTCGGCGTGGGTGGTCGGTTGTATCGCACGGGTGATGTGGTGCGGTGGCGGGGGGATGGTCGGCTGGAGTTCTTGGGTCGTGGTGACGGTCAGGTGAAGGTGCGGGGTTTCCGGATCGAGTTGGCCGAGATCGAGGCGGTGCTTTCCCGGCACGTGTCGGTGGGGCGGGTGTCGGTGCAGGTCCGGGAGGACCGCCCCGGGGTGAAGCGACTGGTCGCCTACCTGGTGCCTGCCGTCGGGTGCGGCGTCGACGCTGCTGTGCTGCGTGAGTATGCGGGGGGTGCGTTGCCGGAGTACATGGTGCCGTCGGCGTTCGTCGTTCTGGACGCGCTGCCGTTGAACGTGAACGGCAAGGTGGACCGCAGGGCGCTTCCCGCTCCGGAGGCAGAGGCGGGGGAGGAGTATGTCGCTCCGCGCACCGATGCGGAGAAGATCCTCGCGGGTGTCTGGGCGGATGTGCTCGGTGTCGAACGGGTCGGCGTCCACGACAACTTCTTCAGCCTCGGTGGCGACTCCATCGCCAGCCTCCAAGCCGTCTCCCGCGCCCGCGACGCCCTCGGCGTCGTGCTCTCGCCGCGCGCCCTGTTCGACCACCCCACCGTCGGCCGGCTCGCCGCCTCCCTCACTCCCGCGGCGGCACCGGAACCGGTCTTCACACCCCCTCCGCGACCGGCCGACGGGCGGTTTCCTCTCTCCTATGCACAGGAACGCCTCTGGTTCCTCGACCAGTTCGCGCACACCACCGTCGAGTACAACGTGGTCGACGCCCTCCGTCTCACCGGCGCCCTCGACCTGTCCGCTCTGCGTGTCGCGCTCGCCGCCCTGGTCGCCCGGCACGAAGCACTTCGTACGACGTTCGACGAGGTCGACGGCCGCGGCGTCCAGGTGGTGCACGACACGAGCACCACGGTCGAACGGGCCACGGCGGCGATCGCCCTCACCGACGCCTCAAACCTCCTTCGTGTCGTCGACGTCACAGGAAAGGACGAACTGGACGCCCTTCTCGCCCAGGAGGCGGTCGCTCCCTTCGATCTGCGCAACGGGCCCTTGTTCCGTGCGCTTCTGGCGCGCCGGGCCGATCGGCCGCAGGAGCATGTGCTGGTGCTCGCGATGCACCACATCGTCACCGACGGCTGGTCCATGGGTGTGATCACCCGCGAGCTGAGCGCGCTCTACGCCGCCGCCACCCGGGGTGTGGCCGCGGATCTCCCCGAACTTGCCTTCCAGTACCCGGACTTCGCCGTTCACCAGCGCGCGCTGCGGTCGGCGGCCGATGACGGTGGCGAATCGGTGGACGACGGTCTCGCCTACTGGCGGCAGCGGCTAGCCGGTCTCGAACCCCTGGACCTGTCCACCGACCGTCCCCGCCCGGCCGTCCGGACCACCGCCGGTGCGTTGTGCTCCTTCGACGTGCCCGAGGCCCTGGCCGGCCGGTTGCGCGAGGTCGGCCGTGCGCACGGCACGAGCCTCTTCATGAGCCTGACGGCGATCACTCAACTGCTTCTCTCGCGGTGGAGCGGGCAGCGTGACATCGCGCTGGGCACGGCGGTGTCGGGCCGTGAGCGCGCCGAGTGGGAGAACCTGGTCGGCTTCTTCGTCAACACCCTGGTCCTGCGGACGGATGTCGACGAGTCGCGCGGATTCGGTGAGTTCCTGGCGGCCGTGCGCGAGACGGTGCTGGGAGCCTTCGCCCACCAGGACGTGCCGTTCAGCAGGCTCGTCGAGGAGCTGGCCCCGGACCGGGACACCAGCCGCACCCCTCTCGTGCAGGCGATGGTGAGTCTCCAGAACACCCCGACCGCGGACCTCGATCTGCCCGGCCTCCATGTGGAGCCGGTCGAACTGGATCGGGAGACAGCTCAGTTCGACCTGACCTTCGGCTTTCTTGAGGACGAGGGCCGGCTGCGTGCGGGCGTGGAGTACAACACCGATCTGTACGACGCCGACACCATCGGTCGTATGACGGCGCACTGGCTTGCTCTGGCGGAGGGACTGCTCGCCGCCCGGGCCGACACGCCCCTCCACACCCTTGCCATTGACCACGAAACCGCCGACAACGCGACCGCCAACCGCGAAAACGCCAACTGCGGGACCGCCGACAACGGAGCCGTCGGCGACGGAACCGGCGCTCAGAAAACGGCGCGTGAACCCCGCTTCACGCACGGGACCTCCACGCCCGAGACCTCGGTTCCCGCGATTTCCGCGCCCGCGCTCTTCGCCTTGCGCGTCGCCGAGGCGCCCGACGCCCCGGCGCTCATCAGCGCGACCGCGCCCGACGCGGGACCCGTCTCCTACCGCGAGCTCGACCGACGGGCCAACCGCCTCGCCCGGCACCTGATGGAGGCAGGCGTCGGCGTGGAGTCGAGGGTCGCCCTCCTGCTGCCGCGCTCCGTGGATCAGGTCGTCGCCGTGCTGGGCGTCCTCAAAGCGGGCGCCATGTACGTTCCGGTGGACCCGGGCTACCCCGAGGACCGGATCGGCTATGTCCTGACGGACAGCGGCGCCGACCTGCTCCTCACCCGCACCGCACTGCTCGGCAGGCTGCCCGCCTCCGGTACGCCCCGGGCGCTTCTGCTCGACGCGCCCGAGACCGTGCGCGCGCTCGCCGCGCAGACCCCGGGCGACCCGGGCGTCCATGTGCCGGTCGGCGCCGGGGCGTACGTCATCTACACCTCGGGGTCGACGGGCCGTCCCAAGGGCGTTGCCGTCACGCACGCGGGGATCGCGGCGCTGGCCCGTACACAGGCGGAACGGCTGGGTGCCGGTCCCGGTGCGCGGGTGCTGCAGTTCGCCTCGCCGGGCTTCGATGCCTCCTGGTGGGAGCTGTCCATGGCGCTCCTGACCGGCGCCGCCCTCGTCGTCGACGAGACACCAGGAGGGCGGGACGCCGACTGGGGGGCCAGGCTCGGTCCGGTGGTCGCCGCGACCGGGGTCACCCACGCCACCCTGCCGCCCGCCCTGGTCGCCGCGCTCGACACAGCGGACCTGCCGCCGGTCCTGACCGTCGCGGGCGAGGCGTGCCCCGCCGACACGGCCGACCGGTGCGCGCCGGGGCGCACGATGCTCAACGCCTACGGGCCGACCGAGACCACCGTCTGCGCCACCATCAGCGCACCACTCGTCATCGGGACGGGCGTACCGCCCATCGGCGGCCCCGTCACCGGGACGCGGGTGACCGTCCTCGACGCCTGGCTGCGGCCCGTCCCGGTCGGCGTCCCCGGCGAGCTGTACGTCTCCGGGACCGGACTCGCCCGCGGCTACCTGGGCCGACCCGATCTCACGGCCGCTTCGTTCGTCGCTGACCCGGGCGGGAGCGGCGAGCGGCTGTACCGCACGGGCGACATCGTGCGGCGGCGCGCGGACGGCACGCTGGAATACGTGCGGCGGGCCGGCGACGGCCAGGTCAAGGTGCGCGGGTTCCGGGTGGAGACCAGGGAGATCGAGCACGTGCTCGCGGCCCATGTCTCCGTGGCACAGGTCGTCGTCGACGCACTCGCGGACCGGCCGGGCGCGCCCGCCCGGCTCGTCGCCCATGTGGTGCCCGCGCCGGGCGGACGGGTGGACGCGGCGGTCCTGCGGGAGCACGCCGCCGCGACGCTGCCGGACTACATGGTGCCGTCGGCGTTCACGACGCTGGACGCGATCCCGCTGAACGCCAACGGCAAGGTCGACCGCAAGGCCCTGCCGACGCCCACGGCCGAGGCGACCGACGCGTACCTCGCGCCGCGCACGCCCGTCGAGGAGACCCTCGCCGCGATCTGGGCCGACGTGCTGGGCGTCGACCAGGTCGGCGTCCACGACAACTTCTTCGACCTGGGCGGCGACTCCATCCTGAGCATCCAGCTCGTCGCCCGGGCCCGTCGGGCCGGTCTCGGCCTGTCGTCCCGCGACGTCTTCGCCCGGCAGACCGTCGCCGCCCTCGCAGGGCTCGTGGGCCTCACCGCGTCCGGGGACGCCGCGGGTCGGGACGGCGAGGGCGCCGGACCGGCCCTGTCGGCCGACCAGGGGGAGGTGACGGGCGAGGTCGCCCCGACGCCCATCCGGGAGTGGTTCTTCGCCACGCACACCGAGGACCCGGCGCACTTCGCCATGTCGATGGCGTTCGAGCTGACCGAGGGCCTGGACGTGTCCGCGTTCCGCGAGGCCGTGCGGGCCGTGCTGAGCCACCACGACGCGCTCCGCACGGTCTTCGCCGAGACCCCGTCCGGTTCACCGACCGCGCGCATCGTGTCCGTCACCGATCTGCCCGACCTCGGCGGTGTCGTGGAGGAGCACGACCTCTCCGCCGCCCCCGACCCCGAGGCCGCCTGGACCGTGCTGGCCTCCTCGGCCGCCTCCCGCATCCGCCTCGACCGGGCCCCGCTGCTCCGGGTCCTCGTCGCGCGGGGAGCCGGGCGGCGGCCCCGGGTGCAGTTCACCGCCCACCACCTGGTCGTCGACGGGGTGTCCTGGCGGATTCTGCTGGACGACATCGAGACGGCGTACCGGCAGGCACTCTCCGGCGAGTCGCCCGATCTCGGCGCGAAGACCACTTCGGTGCGCCAGTGGGCCGACCGCCTCGCCGCGCACCTCCGCGACGGCGGCTTCGACGACCAGCGCGGCTACTGGGCGTCCGCGCTCGACAGGGCGCCGACGGCGCTGCCGCTGGACACGCCCGGCGGCGACGACACCGTGGCCGCCGAGCGGACCGTGCTGTGCGAGCTGGGCGCCGACGAAACGGCGGCACTGCTGCACCGGGTGCCCCAGGTGTACCGCACGCGCGTGGACGAGGTGCTGCTCGCGGCCCTCGCCCGTACCCTGCGCGGCTGGACCGGGCAGGACCGGGTGGCGGTGGACCTGGAGGGGCACGGGCGCGAGGAACTGTTCGACGACGTCGACCTGACCCGTACGGTCGGCTGGTTCACGTCCCTGTACCCGGTCGCGCTCCCGCTGCCCGCGGGCGACGCCTGGCCGGACACGATCGTCGCCGTCAAGGAGGGGCTGCGCGCCGTGCCCGACCGGGGCGTCGGCTACGGAGCACTCCACTTCCTCGGCGCGGGCGCCCTTCCGGAGCGGCCGGAGGTCAGCTTCAACTACCACGGTCAGTTCGACGTGACGGCCGCCCCGGGGCCCGGGGCCCCCTCCACCCCGCGCTCCGCCTCCCCGGCCGCCCCACGTCCCGGATCGTCGCCCTCCACGCACCCCGACACGGATTCCCCGGCGCAGGCCCCGGACGGCGGGCTCTACCGCGCCGAACTGCCCGACGCGGGAGGCGACCGCGGCGGTCGCGAGCGGCGCAGCCATCTCCTGGAGGTCGTCGGCGGTGTCCAGGACGGCCGGCTCGTCTTCTCCTGGACGTACTCGCCGGGGCTGCACCGGGAGGAGACCGTGCGGAGGCTGGCCGACGCCTTCACGGCCGCGCTCGCCGACTTCGTCGCGCACTGCGCACAGCCCACGGCGGGCCGGTGCTCGCCCGCCGACTTCCCGCTCATCGCACTGACGCAGGACGAGGTGGACCGGGTCGTCGGCGGCGGGCGGAACGTGACCGACGTGCTGCCGCTGACGCCGCTCCAGGCGGGAATGCTGTTCCACACCCTCGCCGCACCGGACTTTGCCGCGTACCTGGAGCAGTTCGCCTGTGTCCTCGACGGCGTGACCGACGCCGCTGTGCTGGCCCGTGCCTGGCGGCGGGTGGCGGACCGGACGGACGCACTGCGGGTGTCGGTGGCGTGGCAGGAGACCGAGCGGCCGGTACAGGTCGTGCACCGCGAGGCGCCGCTGCCGGTCGCGTTCCGCGACTGGTCCGGCTGCGCCGACGAGGAGGACCGCGCCGCGCGGGTCACGGCCCTGCTCGCGGCGGACCGCGAACGAGGCGTCGACCTTGGCACGGCGCCACCGGCCCGGCTCACCCTGGCCACGTTGCCCGGCGGGGCCGTACAGGTCCTCTGGACCTTCCACCATCTGCTTCTGGACGGGTGGAGCAGCGCCGCGCTCCTGTCGGACGTGATCGCCGAGTACGCGGCACTGACCGGCGCGGACACCGCGCGACCGGCTCCGGCGCGGGGGGCGTTCCGGGACTACCTGGAGTGGCTGGGGGCACGCGACCACACCGAGGGGCGCGCCTACTGGCGGGAACGGCTGGCCGGTTTCGCCGAGCCCGTGTCCCTGCCCTGCGACCGTCCGGCCTCCCGGGAACGCCGGGGACGCTCGACCGAACGGGTGCCGGTTGTGCTGTCGGCGGCCGAGGCGGAGCGGGCGCGGGTGTTCGCGCGACGCCACCGGCTGACACCGAACGCTGTCGTGCAGGGCGCCTGGTCGCTGCTCCTCGCGCACCACAGCGGAGCGCGGGACGTCGTGTTCGGAGCGACGGTCTCCGGGCGGCCCGCCGAACTTCCCGGCTCCGACAGCATCCTGGGCCTGTTCATCAACACCCTCCCGGTGCGGGTGGACGTCTCCATGGACCACCCCGTCGTGCCCTGGCTGAGCGGGATCCAGGAACGGGCCGTCGAGGCCCGCCGGCACGAGTACGTGGCGCTGAGCGACATCGAGACCGAAGTCCCTTCCGGCACCGCGCTGTTCGAGACCCTGGTGGTGTTCGAGAACTATCCGGTGGACGCCGACGCCGCCGCCCGGCACGGGGTGGGCCTGCGGGAGGTGGAAGCCGTCGAGGCCACCAACTACCCGCTCACGCTGATCGCGGGCGGCGGCAGGGGCGACACCGGCGGACTGAGCATGGACCTGGCCTACGACCCGCTGCTGTTCGACCCCGTCACCGCGCGGCGGCTCGCCGAGCACCTGGCCCGCATGGTGCGGGAGCTGACCTCCGGGGAGGCGGCGACCCTCGCCGACGTGGCCCCGCTGTCCCCGTACGAGGCACGCCGCGCCGCGCACTGGGGCACCGGCCGCGACGGTTCCGCTCCGGTCGCGTTCGGCGAATGGTTCGCCGGACGGGCCGCCGTGCACGCGGACGCGCCCGCGCTGGCGTGGGGCGGCGAGGAGGTCTCGTACCGCGAACTGGACGAGCGGGCGGACCGGATGGCGGGGCTGCTGCGCGCCCGCGGCGTCCGGCTCGAATCACGGGTCGCGGTGATGCTGCCCCGCTCGCCCGAATGGGTGGTCACGGTGATCGCGGTACTGCGGGCCGGCGGCGTGTACGTCCCGGTCGACCCGGGCTGGCCGGCCGAGCGGCTGGACTACGTGCTCTCCGACTGCGGCGCGACCGTGCTGGTGACCGACCGGACCGGCGCCGACGCGCTCGGCGCCGCGCCCGCCCGGCCCGGGGGCGCCGCGCCCGTCGTCCTCACGGTCGACGACCCGGCGCTCGTCCGGGCCGACGCCGGGGCGGCCGCGCGGCCCGTGCGCGTGCCGGTACCCGCGTCGGCCGCGGCGTACGTCATCTACACCTCCGGCTCGACGGGCCGTCCGAAGGGCGTGGTGGTCCCGCACACCGGTCTGGCCTCCCTCGCCCGCACCGTCCGCGACCTGGACGGGGAAGACACCGAGGCCCGGACCGTCCGGGACCCGGACGCGCACGCCGCCGCGCACCGGGCGTCCGGGAACGGCGGGCGGTTCCTCCAGCTCGCGTCGTCGGGCTTCGACGCGTCCGTGCTCGAACTGCTGATGGCGTTCAGCGGCGGCGGCACCCTCGTCCTGCCCACCGACCCCGGCGCCCGGGACACGGACGGCGCTCCGCTGCCCAGCGGCCCGCTCGCCGGGGAGGACCTCGCCGACGTCCTGGAGCGGGAACGCGTCACGCACGCCTTCATACCGCCGACCGTCCTCGGCAGCATCCCGGCCGGCCGCGCGCCGGGCCTGCGGACGCTGCTGTCGGGCGGCGAGGCCGTCACCGCGGACCTCGTCGCCCGCTGGGCCGACGGCCGCCGGATGCTGAACGCGTACGGCCCGACCGAGACCACGGTCGTCGCCACCCTCAGCGGGACGCTGCCGCCCGCCCCCGCGACCGCGGCGACCGTGCCCCCGATCGGCGGCCCGGTCTCCGGCACGAAGGTGTCGGTGCTCGACGGACGGCTGCGCCCCGTCCCGGTCGGCGTACCCGGGGAGCTGTACGTGACGGGCGCGGGCGTGGCCCGCGGCTACCTGGGCCGCCCGGGCCTGACCGCCACCCGTTTCGTTCCCGACCCGGCCGACCCGAAGGGCGCCGCGCGGCTCTACCGGACCGGCGACGTGGTGCGCTGGCGGGCCGACGGGCGGCTGGAGTTCGTCGGCCGCGCCGACGACCAGGTGAAGGTCCGCGGCCTGCGGATCGAGCTCGGCGAGATCGAGGCCGCGCTCGTCGCCCATCCCGCGGTCGAACAGGGCGCGGCCGTCGTACGGGAGGACCGGCCGGGCGCCAGGCGGATCGTGGCGTACACGGTCCCCGCCGAGGGCGCGACACCGTGCCCGCCCGAGGAACTGCGGTCCCATCTGGCCCGGACACTGCCCGACTACATGGTGCCGTCGGCCTACGTGACTCTGCCGGCGCTGCCGGTGAACGCGAGTGGCAAGACGGACCGCAAGGCGCTGCCCGCACCCTCGGACACCGGGTCGGTCGCGGAGCGCGTCGGCCCGCGCACGGAGACCGAGCGGACGCTCTGCGCCATCTGGGCGGACGTGCTGAAGGTCGACGAGGTCGGCGTGCACGACACCTTCTTCGACCTGGGCGGTGACTCCATCCTCAGCATCCAGGTCGTTTCCCGGGCCCGCCGCGCCGGTCTCGAACTGTCCTCGCGGGACGTGTTCGTGGGCCAGACCGTCGCGGTTCTGGCGGCGGAGGCCGACGCGGCCCGCGACACGGCATCCCCGGCGGTCACCGCCGAGGACACCGAGACCGGCGAACTGCCGCTCACCCCGATCGCGCGCTGGTTCTTCGCGACGCACCCCCTCGCCCCGGCCCACTTCGGCATGACGAACTCCTTCGAACTCGCCCCCGGCACCGACCCGTCGGCACTGAGGGCGGCCGTGGCGGCCCTGGTGGCCCGGCACGGGGCGCTGCGCTCCACCTACGCGCCCACCGGCCCGGACGGCCGGTGGACCGGACACGTCGCGGCCGTCGAGGACACCGACCCGGACGCCCTGTTCACCGTGCACGACCTGTCCGGCACGGCGGACGAGGCGCTAGCCCGTTGGGACACCGTCGTCCGGGCGGCGCAGACCGGGTTCCGGCTGGGCGACGGCCCGCTGCTGCGGGTCCTGTACGCCGACCGGGGCCCCGGTCGCGCGCCCTGGCTGACGCTCACCGCGCACCACCTGGTCGTCGACGGCGTGTCCTGGCGGATCCTGCTCGACGACCTGGAGGCCGGCTACGCGCAGGCGGTGACCGGTGAACCGGTCGAGGTACGGCCCCGGACCTCGTCGGTGCGGCAGTGGACGCGCCGACTGGAACGGCACGTCGCGGAGGGCGGGTTCGACGCGGAGCTGGAGCACTGGCGGGCCGCCGCCGACGCGGTGCGCGCGGCCGCCGGCACCCTGCCGGTCGACCGCCCGGACGCCCCCAACACCGGGGCGGAGCTGGACGCGGTGGCGGTCACCCTGAGCGCCGAGCGGACCCACGCGTTGCTGCACGCCGCGCCCGGCCGCTACCGCACCCGGATCGACGACCTGCTCCTGGCCGGGCTCGGCCGGGTCCTGTCGGACTGGACCGGCCGCGACGACCAGGTCGTCGCGCTGGAGAGCCACGGCCGGGAGGACCTCTTCGAGGACATCGACCTGTCGGGCACGGTCGGCTGGTTCACGGCCCTGCACCCGGTGGCGCTGCACACCCCGGCCGGGGCCGGCTGGGCGGAGACCGTCCGGGCGGTCAAGCGCCGGCTGCGGGCCGTACCGCACCACGGCGTCGGGCACGGCGCCCTGCGCTGGCTCGGCGAGGGCCTGCTCCCGGACGCGCCCCATCCGCAGATCAGCTTCAACTACCTGGGCCGGTTCGACATGGCGGGCGGCGACGGCGGCGCGAGCGGCGACGGCGGAGCGGGCGGCCTGATCCGCCGCGAACTGGACGTGGTCGGCCGCGACTTCGACCTCGGCGAAGCCAGGCCGCATCTGATCGACGTCGGCGCGCTGGTGCAGGACGGCCGGCTGACCGTCAGCTGGTCGTACTCCTCGGCACAGTACGAGCGGAGCACCATCGACGGTCTGGCGGATGCCTACGCGCGGGCGCTGGAAGAACTCGCCAGGGGAAGGTGACATGACCGACAGCCGGTGACCACCGGAGGCGGGGCCGGGGCGGCGGGCGCCCCGCCCCGCTGTGTGCGGAGCGGCGAGTGTCCCGCCCCCTCGCGTGCGGGGACGTGCGGCCGGCCGACCGGGCTCCGCCGTACTCCTCGTGCCCCTCGTGCCTTCCCGTGCGCCGGACGGGGCCTCGCTGCCCTTCCCGTCAGGCCGGCAGCGCCCGCGGATCCATGACCCAGTGGTTGGTCCTGAGGACACGGCCCGCGAACGTCCTGTCGGTTTCCGAGAGGAACCGGAAACCGACGGAGCGACAGATGCCGTTCGACGCCGCGTTCCCCGTCGCCGGGAAGGCGTGCACGAGGCCCCAGCGGTCCTGATCCCGGGCCTGTTCCAGGAGGGCGCGGACGGCACGTTTGCCCAGTCCCCGCCTCTGGAACTCGGGCAGCACCATCCACCCGATCTCGGAGACCGGTCCGTCGTCGGTGTCGTGGGACCAGAGGTTCACCGTGCCCGCCACCATGTCGGGTTCGGTCGGATCGGGAATGATCATCTTGATCCACGCGAGGTCGTCCGCCGCCTTCCGGACATCCCGGCGGACCTTGTCCGCGATGCCCTCGCGCGGCAGAGGTCCGCCGAGATCGGCCATCATCTCGGGATCGCACTGCATCCGGATGTAGGCATCGACATCGTTCGGAGCGACGTTGCGCAACTGCACGGGTTCCTCCTCGGTCTCACACGGATGGTCCCATGCTCCGGGAAAGCCGGTCACCGGCGTTCCCGGGGGGCCGCTTCGGCGCGCACGACGCCGGGCAGTGCTTCGCCCGCCGGCGGTACGGCCGACGCGCCGGGCCGCTCGCGGCATCCCGTCACAGCCATCCGCTGCGCTGTGCCTGCAGGGCCAGCTGGAAGCGGTTCACGGCACCCAGCCTGGCCATCAGGATCTGCAAGCGGCGGAAGAGCGTGCGGCGGCTGATCCCCAGCTCGCGGGCGATGACCTCGTCGCCCGCGCCGCCCGCGAGAAGCCACAGCAGGCGGCGGTCGGCGGGGGACAGGCCGCCGGGGCGCGTGGTGCGGCCGTGCAGGGGCAGCGCGTTCTGCCAGCACTGCTCGAACAGCGCGATGAGAGCGGAGAGCAGGCCGCACGGCTGCACGACCAGCATCGTGTTGTGGACGTCGGCCTCCTTGCTCGACAACGACACGAGGGCGTACGCCTCGTCGATGACGAGAAGCTTCACCGGCACCGACGGCAGCACCCTGGCCTGCTCGCCCGCCTTGACGCACGGCTCGACGGCATCCTTCAGATGACCGGGGTGCTCCAGGGACTCCCGCGAGTACACGACACGCTGCGTCACACCCCGGGCGAGCGTCGCCAGCGCGTCCTCCGTGGCGCCCGTCAGAGGGAAGTACGGCGGGGACTCGAACTGCCGGATCTGGTCGCGGGCGCTCATCCAGGCGCGACGCATCCTCGGGCCGATCGCCTCGCCGGTGACGACCTCGACGAGATGGTCGTTGTACGCGGCGAGCCGCTGCCGCCGGAACGACTCGAAAGCGCCCCCGACGGCGAGGCGCGACTCCTCCACCTCGGCCACGCGGTGCCGGGCGAGGACCTCCAGACCGACGGTCGGCGGAACCGGGGCCACCACGTCCCCGCCCTCCTCCGCGGCACTGGCCAGACCGGCGTCGACCAACGCGCCGTAAGCAGCGGTCAGTTCCGGACCGTCCAGACCGACGGCGGCCGCGATCGCGTCGAGCGGGGCGGGGGCCAGTTCGAGCAGCGCCAGATAGACCCGGCCCGCCGCGTGATCGATGCCCAGGAGCCGAAGGGCCTCGCCGAGTCTCGCGTTCGTCATGCGTCGCATTATCGACGCCTCCGGCCTGGGCCGTGGCCGATCCGTGCCAGTGTCACTTTCCGGTACCAGGCGCGCCCGGCACGGGATACCGTCCCGGGAGCCGCCGACGACCGGCGGTGGCGAGGGCACCCCGACCGCACCCGGGTCGGGTCCGTCCGCGTGGACACCCGGTCCGCGCGGACGCTCCCGCCCTCGCCGCTGAGCGACCGAACCCGTCCAGAAGAAGGGTGTATGCCGTGGCGAAACGCCGGAAGAACGGTCTGTACTCAGGGATCTCCGAGGAACTGTCCGCGCTGATGCGGACGGGGTGGGCGGACACCGAGCGGCACGACCTCGGCCTCGACGAGCAGGCCCCGTACGCGGCCCGCCGCCGCGCCGCGCTCTCCGCGCGCTTTCCGGGCGAACGGCTCGTGATCCCCTCCGGACACCTCAAGATCCGTTCGAACGACGACGTCTACCCGTTCCGGCCGTACTCCGGCTACGTCCACATGACCGGTGACCGGACCCGGGACAGCGCTCTCGTCCTCGAACCCCGGGCGGACGGCGGCCACGACGCCCGCTGCTACCGACTGCCGCGGGACAGCAGGGACGACAACGAGTTCTGGACCGGCGCCTCGGCGGAGCTGTGGATGGGTCGGCGCCGCACCCTCGCCGAGTCGGAGCAGGTGCTCGGTCTGCCCTGCCGGGACATTCGCACGGCGGCCGACGACCTGGCCGCCGCCCCCGGTGTGCCGACCCGGATCGTCCGGGGCATCGCCCCGTCCCTGGAGGCCGCCGTCGCCACGGAGGAGGAGCGCGACGCCGAACTCGAAGAGGCGCTCGGCGATCTCCGCCTCGTCAAGGACGACTGGGAGATCACCGAGCTCCGCAAGGCCGTCGACTCCACGGTCCGCGGATTCACCGATGTCGTCGGTGAGCTCTCCCGGGCGATCGCGTCGTCCGAGCGGTGGATCGAGGGCACGTTCTTCCGCCGCGCGCGTCTGGAGGGCAACGCCGTCGGCTACGGCACGATCTGCGCCGCGGGCGAGCACGCCACGATCATGCACTGGACGGACAACGACGGCCCGGTGCGCCCGGGAGACCTGCTCCTGCTCGACGCCGGTGTCGAGACGCACACCCTCTACACCGCCGACGTCACGCGCACCCTGCCGGTCAACGGCACCTTCACCCCCTTGCAGCGCAAGGTCTACGACGCGGTGTACGAGGCCCAGGAAGCCGGCATCGCGGCAGTCAAGCCGGGCGCCGCGTACCGGGACTTCCACGAGGCGGCCCAGCGCCATCTGACGGCACGGCTGGTCGAGTGGGGCTTCATCGAAGGTCCGGCGGACCGCGCGTACGAGCTCGGCCTCCAGCGCCGTTTCACGCTGGCGGGCACCGGCCACATGCTCGGCCTGGACGTCCACGACTGCGCGCAGGCCCGGAACGAGGAGTACGTCGACGGCGTACTGGAGCCGGGCATGGTGCTCACCGTCGAACCCGGCTTGTACTTCCAGCCGGACGACCTCACCGTGCCCGAGGAGTGGCGCGGCATCGGCGTCCGGATCGAGGACGACCTGGTCGTCACCGACGATGGTCACGAGAACCTGTCGGCGGGCCTGCCCCGGTCCGCGGACGAGGTCGAGGAGTGGATGGCCCGGTTCGCGGGCTGAGGCCGACGAGGACGGGCCCGGCGCCGGGATCTCACGGAGGCGGGCCCGACGCCCTGCTGTGCCGCCCGAGCGTCTGAACGGCCCGATCGGCTGAACGGTCGGATGCCGGGGCGGCTCCGCGAAGTACTCGCCGCCGCCCGGCGGCCCGGTGGCCGCCGGGCGCGGGGTCAGCGCGACGCGCCGTCATGGATCTCGGCGGTGTATCCGCCGGGGAACTTCACGACGGCACTGGTGCGGCCCGCCGAGAGGCGGGGCCCCCACAACACCGTGGCACCGGCGGCCCTGGCCTTGGCCAGCGTCGTTGCGAGGTGCGCCACCTGGTATCCGGTCACCTCCCGCCCGAACGGGTAGGGCAGATGTCCGTCGGAGACCGCGACGACGGTCTTCCCGAACGGCGAGGTGAGGCGGATCCTGCGGTACGTCTTCCCGGTCAGCCCGATCTCACCCGCGTCCGCCCTCGGGGTGTCGGAGACGATCGAGCCGCCGGTGAACCTCAGATAGGAGCGCAGGAACGCGCTCACGGCGTCGGGCGACACGTACACCCGGTTCTCCGGGACCGTCTCCAGCGGCTTGTACGCCGGAGCCTTGGTGTGCCAGTAGATCTGCGTGTTGACCCCGCCCGGGAACTGGATGACCGCGTCCTGACCGAGGGGGTCGCGGAAGGGGGAGACGATGACGTCGGCCCCGCTGGCGCGCGCGTGCCGGATGCCGGCGTCCATGCTCGTCACGAGCCATCCGGTGCGCTCTGCTCCGAACGGGTACGGGACGGGCGTCTGGAAGTCGAAGGCGGACAGGGTGCCGACGGGCGAGAAGATGAGTTCGGACTTCGTCCGGCTGGGGGTGGGGGTGACGTCGGTGACCGAGACGGCGGTGTTCGTCCCGCCGAAGGTGGCCTTCCAACTGGCGGTGAAGGCGGGCACCTTGCCCGGTTCGACGTACACGTGCGTCGTGTCGTACTGAGGGCCGACCGCTATTCGGGTGCTGTCCTGGGCAGGGGCCTGCTCCGGGGCGTCCGCCGAAGTGGGGGCCGTGTGGGTGGCCAGCAGGCCGGATACGGCCGCCAGGGGCAGAAGGCAGGCGAGAACGCGTTTCCTCATGAGGGCTCCTCCGAGTCGGGAACGACTGTCGGGATGTTCTCGGCCCGGGCAGTCTCTGCCGGGGCCTTCCGTCGAATCTCTGTGACCGCGTACCGGGACCGCGCGCCTACGCAGAGTAAAAGGGTCCGCGCGTGGCTGCACCTCGGAGAGCTCGGAGAGCCGATCACGCCGCGAACGCCGGGCCGTCGCCGCCGCCCGCCCCTCGGTGGACACCAGCGCTTCCCCGGGGTGATCTCCGACCCCGACGCCCGCCGCCCGACGCCCGGCCTCGATGCGCGTGTCCGACCCCTGGGCCCGTCGTGCGGAGCCGGGACGGCGAGTGCCGGGGCGCCGCAGGCTCCGCGAGCCGCTCTCACCGCCGCGGCGCGGACTTCATGAGCCAGTTCACCGTACGGCTGACGTCGGACAGCGACAGGATCCCGACGAGTTCGTCCTCGTCCACGACCAGGACGCGGTGCTCGGCGCCGGGTTCCATGCGGGGCAGCAGGTCCGCGAGCGCGGTGTCCGGACCCGCGACGGCGGTCCGTGACAGCGGCATCATCACCTCGCCGACCGTCACCGTCCCGCCCTGCCCGGGCGGCACCTGCCTGGCGGAGTTCAGGGTCACGAGCCCGACCGCCTCTCCGTGCTCGCCGGTCACGGGGAACGCGGAGTGCCGGTACCGGTATCGCGGGTCGGCCAGCAGGTCCGCCACCGTCAGGCCCACGGGCGCGGTGACCGGATCCCTCGTCATGACGTCACGCACCGGCACTCCTGCGAGCAGACCGCGCAGCTGGGCCTGCCTCCCCTCGGCGGTGGCGGCAGCGATGAGGAACCAGCCGATCAGGGCCAGCCAGAGTCCTCCGAACCCGCCGCCCCTCATGAACGCCACCAGCCCCAGCACGACGAGCAGCCAGCCGAGGACGCGTCCCGCCGCGCTGGCCCCGGCGGTCGCCCGCAGCCGGTCTCCCGTACGCCACCACAAGAAGGCGCGCAACAGCCGTCCGCCGTCGAGCGGGGCGGCGGGAAGGGCGTTGAAGACGGCGAGCAGCAGGTTGATGCCCGCGAGCCAGGCCACCACCTCGATCAGGAGCCCGGGCGCCGACACCAGGGTGAGCAGCCAGTCGCCCAGGACGAAGAGTCCGCCCAGCAGGAGGCTGACCAGCGGACCGACACCCGCGATGCGCAGTTCCGCGGCCGGGTTCGACGCCTCCGACTTGAGCCGGGCCACCCCGCCCAGCAGCCACAGCACGATGTCGTCGACGGCCACCCCGTTGTGCCGGGCCACCACGGCGTGCGCGAGTTCGTGCGCCAGCAGTGAGGCCAGGAAGACCAGGGCGGCCCCGAGGCCCGCCGCCCAGTACACCACCGGGGCATGGCCCGGATACGTGTGGGGGAACCGGCCCTGTGCGAGGCCGAACGCGATGATGACGAAGATGAACAGTACGCTCCAGTGGACCCCGACCCGGACCCCCGCGATCCGCCCCAGCGTCAAGGTGGCCCGCACGGCGTCCCTCCTTGCCCGGCGTTTTCTCCAGCGCCGCTCGACGTACGACAGGTCTCCGCCCACGGCCGACGGGCCGAAGAGGGCGCCGGCTCCCAGCGGACTTTCGCCGGACAGGTTCCGGTCCCGTCGGGCCCGGTTTCAGACCGTCGGGCCCGGTTCAGATCAGCGGAACGACGACGGCGACCGCCGGCACGATGATGATCAGGACGAGCCACACTGCCGGCGGTCCTTGGGAAGACTGGCGTCATCGGGCCGGTCACGGCGGTAGAACTCGGAGTCGGACATGATGAAAGCCCTTCTCTCGCCCGGTCGCCCCATTCGAGTGGGACGTCCCACATGCCCCATGGTCCCACTTCCGCCTCTTCCGCGACGCAGTGCCGTCGCCCACCGGTCGGGGGAGCTTCGGAGGCTGTGCGCCGTACCCCGGGAGAAACACCCCGGACCGGTCCGTACGTGTGCCGGGCCCGGCCGGACGTGCCCGAAGACCGATGTCCCCCGTCCGGCGGCACCGTGCGAGTGCCGTGCCCCTGATCTGCGTAATGCGGGAGTGCGCGCAGGACAGTCCGCATAGTGCACAGGGGCGCACTGTGCGCCGCGGGCGCGCTTCCCGGGTGTGCCACCGCAAGCCGAGGAGGGAGTCGACCGGTGCTTCTGTTCCCCGGACGCAGGCGCGCGCTCAAGGAGAAGACGCGCCGGATCGCCGAGGCGGGCTATGTCGCGGCCGACCGGCGCGCGCCCGTCTCGGAGGCCGCCCGGGGGATGATGCGCAAGGCGTTCCCCGACCACTGGTCCTTCCTCCTGGGCGAACTCGCCCTGTACAGCCTGATCGTCCTGGTGGTCACGGGCACCTTTCTGACGCTCTTCTTCGATCCCAGCATGAAGCAGGGGACGTACCTGGGTTCCTACAGTCCGCTGCACGGCCTGAGGGTCTCTCAGGCGTACGCCACGACGCTGCACCTCAGTTTCGACGTGCGGGGCGGGCTACTGGTCCGGCAGATGCACCACTGGGCCGCCCTGATCTTCGTCGCGGCGCTGGGAGCGCACCTGCTCCGGGTGTTCTTCACCGGTGCGTTCCGCCGGCCCCGGGAGGGCAACTGGATGGTGGGCGTGACGCTGTTCCTCCTCGCCCTCCTGGAGGGCTTCTGCGGCTACTCCCTGCCGGACGACCTGCTGTCCGGAACCGGACTGCGCACCGCGGACACCATCGTGGGCTCCCTGCCCGTCGTCGGCACGTATCTGAGTCATTTCCTGTGGGGCGGAACGTTCCCGGGTCAGTCGATCCTCCCGCGCCTCTACATCGTCCACGTCCTGTTCGTCCCCGGTCTTCTCATCGGCCTGGTGATCCTCCACCTGGGAATGGTCGTGTACCTGAAACACACTCAGTGGTCGGCACCGGGGAGGACCAACCGCAACGCGGTGGGACAGCCGATGTTCCCGCACTTCACCGCCAAGTCGGCGGGGCTGAGCATGATGGTCGCCGCTGTCATCGCGTGGCTCGGCGCCACCGCCCAGATCAATCCGGTGTGGAGCTACGGCCCCTACCGGGCGGATCAGGTCTCCACCGGGTCGCAGCCGGACTGGTACGTCGGGTTCCTGGAGGGCGCGCTGCGGCTCATGCCCGCCTGGGAGAACGTGGTGGCGGGACACACGCTGATGTGGAACGTACTGATTCCGGCGGTGCTGCTGCCGGGGCTGTTCTTCCTGGTTCTCTACCTGTACCCCTTCTTCGAGAAGTGGATCACCGGTGACGTGGGCGAGCACCACTTGTGCGACCGCCCCCGGGACCGTGCCACGCGCACGGGCCTGGGCGTGGCGGCCATCGTCTTCTACGCGGTGCTGCTGGCCGCGGGCAGCAACGACGTGACGGCGTTCGTCTTCGACGTCTCCATCGAGACACTGACATGGATCCTCAGGGTCGTGCTGGTCGTGGGGCCGCTGATCGCCTACCTCGTCACCAAGCGCGTGTGTCTCGCGTTGCAGGCACGCGAACGTCAGCTGGTGGAAAAGGGACTGGAGACGGGGCGTGTGGAGCAGAACGTCTACGGCGCGATCAGCGGCGGCCATCGGCCGCTCGACAGCAAGCGGCGCTACCGGGCACTGGTGAGGGATGTTCCCCCGCCGCTGGCCGCACCCGGCGGGAGGGCCTCGCGCCGGGCTCGTGTCCGCTTCCGGCTGAGCAATTGGTACTACGGCGACCGGGTCGACATGCCGACGACCGAGGAACAGCGCGCGCAGATCGAGGAGAGGCTCCGAGACCCGGTCGGCGAGTCTGAGAAGCAGTGAGGGACGGTCGCCCCGGTCATGCGACGGCGGCGCGTCCGTATGCCGGGTCCGGCGTCGGCACGCGCCGCCGCTCCTGAGCGGTCTCAGTCCTTCCGGTCGGCGAACTGGAACGTCATGCCGAAGACCCCGCACAGGGTGACGCCGAGGCCGATGAGGAACAGGAAGAGCGCATAGACCACGCCCAGGGCCATCAGCACCATGCCCACGGCGACGGTCACCGGATAGGCGCTGTGCGGCGGGAAGAAGTCCACGAAGCCGGAACGCTCCTGGATGTCCGAGTCCGGACGGTCCTCGGGTCTCGCGCCTCTCCTGCGGTGGTTCGCCCAGCAGAAGAAGCTGACGAGCGACGACATGAGGAAGGAGACGGTGAGCGCCGCGGCGCCGGCCGGTTCGCGCGCGAACCAGATGTAGGCGGTGCCGGTGAACAGGAAGAACAGTGCCACAACGGCGAAGAGTCGTGCCTCCGGCCTCATGCCCCCCGCCCTCCGGTCGTGTCTGGTGTGGGCGTGTTTCCGCCCGGCCGCGGTGCCTTCGGCGCGAGTGCCTCCGGATGATGGAGATCGAACGCGGGGGAGTCGGAGCGGATCCGCGGCAGTGACTCGAAGTTGTGCCGCGGCGGGGGACAGGAGGTGGCCCATTCCAGTGAACGGCCGAATCCCCAGGGGTCGTTCACCGTCACCGCCGGAGCGTGCCGGGCCGTCTTCCAGACGTTGTGGAGGAAGGGGAGTGTGGAGATCCCGAGCAGGAAGGCGCCTACCGAGGAGACGGTGTTGAGCACGGTGAAGCCGTCGTTCGTGAGGTAGTCCGCGTACCGGCGGGGCATCCCCATCTCGCCGAGCCAGTGCTGTACGAGGAAGGTGGTCTGGAATCCGATGAACAGCGTCCAGAAGTGGATCCGGCCGAGCCGTTCGTCGAGCATCCTGCCGGTCATCTTGGGCCACCAGAAGTAGAAGCCGCCGAACATGGCGAAGACGATGGTGCCGAACAGCACGTAGTGGAGGTGGGCCACGACGAAATAGCTGTCGGTGACATGGAAGTCCAGTGGCGGCGACGCGACGAGGACACCGCTCAGTCCGCCCAGGAGAAACGTGGTGAGAAAGCCGAGGGCCCAGAGCATCGGTGTCTCGAACGACAGGCTTCCGTGCCACATCGTGCCGATCCAGTTGAAGAACTTCACGCCGGTCGGCACCGCGATCAGGAACGACATGAGCGAGAAGAAGGGCAACAGCACGGCCCCCGTGGCGAACATGTGGTGAGCCCAGACGGAGGCCGAGAGCATGGTGATGGCGATGGTGGCCCCCACCATCCCGACGTAACCGAAGACGGGTTTGCGGCTGAACACGGGAAGGATCTCGGTCACGACGCCGAAGAACGGCAAAGCGACGATGTAGACCTCCGGATGTCCGAAGAACCAGAACAGGTGCTGCCAGAGCAGTGCGCCGCCGTTGGCGGGATCGTAGACGTGCGCCCCGAACTTGCGGTCGGCCATCAGTGCCAGCAGGGCCGCCGTCAGCACCGGGAACGCCAGCAGGACCAGGATCGAGGTGAAGAGGATGTTCCAGGTGAAGATCGGCATCCGGAACAACGTCATTCCCGGGGCGCGCAGGCAGATGATCGTGGCGATGAAGTTGACGGACCCCAGCGTGGTGCTAATGCCGCTCAGGACCAGCCCCATGGCCCAGAGGTCACCGCCGGCCCCGGGCGTGCGGATGGCGCTGTTCAGCGGGGCGTAGGCGAACCAGCCGAAGGAGGCGGCACCGCCGGGGACGACGAGACCGCCGACGACCATCAGCCCTCCGAAGAGGAAGAGCCAGTAGGTCAGCGCATTGAGCCGCGGAAACGCCACGTCGGGCGAACCGATCTGCAGCGGCATGACGGCGTTCGCGAACCCGGCGAACGTGGGCGTCGCGAACAGCAGCATCATGACCGTGCCGTGCACGGTGAACAACTGGTTGTACTGCGTCGGATTCAGGATCTGGAGCCCCGGCCGTGCCAGCTCGGCGCGCATGACCATCGCCAGAGCCCCGGCGAGCAGGAAGAAGGCGAACGAGGTGACGAGGTACATGTTGCCGATCGTCTTGTGATCGGTGGTCGTCACGATCTCCCGGATCCGGCAGCCCATGCGTACACGGGGGTTGTCGGTCACAGCCTTCTCCGGCGGTGTCCGCTGCAGGTGTTCCAGCTGTGACATGGTGCCTCCGTGGTTCCGCGCGGCGGCGGTGACGGGGCCCGCCGCCGCGCAAGCTGGGTGGTCTCCTTCTGACGGCCGGACATCTTCCCGTGAGCCGATGACCCGCCGCGGGTACCGGTGGGCGTCCGCGCTCGGCGGCACGGGACGCCGGTGAGATGGCGGTGAGGCCACGGCGGAGTGCCGCTGGGGAGGGGGTGGGCCGTCCTCCCGGGCGGAGGGCGGTCGACGGGGCTCCGCTTCGGTCACGTCGGGGCCCGGGCGGAGCCGTGACGGTGTCCGGCACCCCGAGTTCCGGACACCGTCACGGGGAGCCGAAGCGGGCAGCGGCTCTCCACCGATATGAACGAAACCCCCCTGCCGAGGATTCGCCGCCGAAAGGGTGAGCGGTTCAGGTCGACGGAGAACGCCGTACGCCCCTGCCGGAGCGATGCGTTTCGGTGGCCGTCCCATCGGCCATGGGGCCGATGTCAGAAAGCGGTTTCTACGTACGGGGATCCGGCCGGCGCGGTGGGCGCACTCCGCCCGCCGCGGGTGCGCGCGGCGGCCCCGTTACGCAAACACGTCGAGGTCGCTGGTCATACCAACACGGCATAGACGAGGAAGAAGGCCGCCACGAATACGACGATGACAAGAATGGCGATCAGTGGCCCCGCCGCCCATCCCTCGGGGGGTTCGTTGCGCGGCCCTGCCTCGGAGGTACTGCCTTCGGCGGGGGGCGTCTCACCGGGTGGGACGCCGCCGCCGGGCTCCAGGCCGGTCGTGTGGCGCGGATCAGGATCCGGATTCCCAATGGTCATACTCTGTATCTACCCATTTGGTATCAATCGCACCATCTCCTCGTGGTGAGGTCCGCTCTTCATCGGGTCGGTGTCCGGCGCCCTGTCGCCCGGACGCTGCGGGTCTCTGTCGTGCCGTCGGGGTCCGTGCCTCTTTGTGCGAGAGAGGTCACGGCTGAGGGTGACGACGGAAAGCCCTATATCATGAAATAGCGCCGCATTGTGGTGAGAACGGTAGGTTATCTCCGCCTTCGGAGAGTGAACATGGCCGCAGCCGAAGAAGACGAGACGCAGCGCCTCAAGCGACCGTCGGGCAGGAAGGCCGCCGAAAAGGCCGGTGACCGGCAGGGCGACGACCGGACGAATGGAGCCGGACGTGCGACACACGCCGTGACCGCGCCGCAGGCCATGCGACGCGCGGCCGACCAGCTGCGGGAGTTGCTGGGGCGAGCACCGGAATCGGTGTCAGCCCTCAGGCCGACCGATGAGGGCTGGCAGGCCGACATAGAGGTGCTGGAACTGGAACGCGTTCCCGGCACCACCAGCGTCATGGCGAGCTACCGGGTCCTGCTGGACGAGGAAGGCGAACTAGTGGCGTACGAACGCACCCGCCGCTACACGCGGGGGCAGGTGGACCGGGGCGGTTGACACACCGGACGCCGTCGGCACACCCGAGAAGGAGGGGCGCGGCCGCGTTCGGCGCCGGGAGGCTTTTCCTGAAGGGAGGCACCCATGACTGTGGTGCCGCAAGGCGCGGGAACCGTCGCCACGGGCGGCGGAGGCTCCGCCAATCTCTACGACATCCTCGATCTGATACTCGATCGCGGCCTGGTCATCGACGTCTTCGCGCGGGTCTCACTGGTGGGCATCGAGATCCTGAAGGTCGACGCCCGTGTCGTCGTGGCCAGCGTGGACACGTACCTGCGCTTCGCGGAGGCGTGCAACCGCCTCGACCTGGAGGAGGGGCGCAAGGCGCCCGCGCAACTCACCGACGTGGTCGGAGAGGTGACCGAGGGCGGCTCCCGCGGCAAGGCCAAGGGCGCACTGAGCGGCGCGGCCGAAGTCCTGAGCGACGCTCTCAAGGGAGGCCGGGACGACGAGGAGACCGCGGAGGCTGAGGAGGAACGGGAGCGGCCGAGGCGTCGGCCCGCTGCCCGGCGCCGGAGGGAGTGAGCCATGGCCGTGTACGTGTACACCGTCGTCGACAGAACGCATCCGCAGCGGCTGGACGGCCTGCCCGGCGTGGGCGACCCGCCGACGACCCTGCGCACCGTGGGCTCGGAGAAGCTGTCCGCCGTCGTCAGCGACGCCCCGGAGGGGCTGCGGCCCAAACGCCGGGACCTCGCCGCACATCACGCGGTGCAGGAGCGTCTGATGCGCGACGGCACCATACTTCCCCTGCAGTTCGGCTTCGTCACGACGGACGACGATGCGGTACGCGCAGTGCTGGAGCAGCGCACCGAGTGGTTCCTCGAGCGTCTGCAGGCACTGGAAGGGTGTGTCGAGTACAACCTGAAGGCCGGCCAGGACCAGAGCGCACTGCTGCGGCAGATCCTGCGTGACTCCGAGGAGGCGCGCAGGCTGAACGACGAGATCAGAGACGGTCGTGACGATCCGCAACTTCCGTTGAGACTCGGTGAGTTGGTGGCCGGTGAGGTGCGGGACCGACAGGGGCGCACGGCCGAGACGATCGTCGATTCTCTGCGCGGTTTCGCCCGGGAGGAGCACGCGTCACAGTCGGCGGGGGACGACTTCCTCAACGCGTCCTTCCTGGTGGAGCGGGAGAAGGAGAAGTCCTTCCTCGCCGCCGAACAGGAACTCGCGAAAGGACTCGGATCGGACTACGACCTGCGGCTGCGCGGACCGCTGGCCCCGTACAGCTTCGTCTAGGAGGCGGGATGGGACTGCTCACCCAACTGGCAACCCTGCCCCTGGCCCCCGTGCGCGGGGCGGCGTGGGTGATCGAGCGCGTCGTGGAGGCGGCGGAGAACGAGTACTACGACCCCCGGCCGGTCGAACGGGAACTCGCCGCTCTCGAACGCCGGCTCCTGGCGGGCGAGATCGACGAGGAGACGTTCGACCGGCGCGAGGACGAACTCCTGGACCGGTTGGACGAGATCAGGGCCCGTGGCCGGGGGAACACCGCCTGAACAGGCAACGGTCTCCTCGTGGGGCCGCGCGCCCCCGGTGTGTCGCCGACGCGCCGGGACAACAGGGAAACGAGGTGCAGTGGCTGTGACCGAACCCGTCGCCAGGAGGCTGGGAGACGTGCCGTCCCGGTCCGCACCCTACGGACCCTACGGCCAGGGCACGTCGGCCAACCTCGCGGACATACTGGAGCGGGTCCTGGACAAGGGAATCGTCATCGCGGGCGACATACGGATCAACCTCCTTGACATCGAACTGCTCACCATCAAGCTCCGTCTGCTGGTCGCGTCGGTGGACAAGGCCAAGGAGATGGGAATCGACTGGTGGGAGCACGACCCGTCGCTCTCCTCCCGCGCTCACGACGGATACCGCTCGCTCACCGACGAGAACGAACGTCTGCGCGCCGAGATCGAGGCGCTGCGCCGAGGTGCCGAACCGCTGACCGGCCGAGAGGGGGAATCCACCGCGGAGATCAGCCGCGGCGCCCCTCACCAGGAACGGGAACAGGAACCGGAACGGGAACGGGAGCGGAAGCCGGAACGGGAAACGAAGCGGAAGCGGGAACGACCGCACCGGACCGATGAACGGGACGAGCCATGACCGCCGACGCCATCAGCTACGCGTACGCGGTCGCACGCGACGACGGAGGGCTGGAGCGGACGCTGGCCGGTCTCTTCGGGGTCTCCGGGGCGCCGGTCCACCTGGTGCGCTCGGAACACTGCGACGGCTTGGTGATGGCCGTCAGCCTCGTACCGGAAAGCGAGTTCGAGGAGGACGCGCTGCGGCTCCGTCTGGAGGACCTGGACTGGCTGGAGTCCACCGCCAGGGCGCACCACCGGGTGGTAGAGGCGCTGGCGGAACACACCACCGTCCTGCCGTTGCGGCTGGTGACCCTGTACCGCGACGACGAGCGGGTGCGGTCCGTGCTCGCGGACCGCTGCGACGCGTTCGGTTCCCGGCTCGAGGCCCTGGCCTTCCGAGCCGAATGGGGCGTCAAGGTCTTCGTCGACGAGCCGACGGCGGATGGCCGGGATGAACCGTCCGCCGATGAGGGCCTGGGCCCCGGACGGGCCTACCTGAGCCGTCGCCGGGCCCAGCGCAGCGCCCGGGACGACGCCTATCGCCACGCCGGACACGTGGTCGAACGAATCGAGTCGGCCGCCCGGTCCTACTCGGTCGGCAGGGTCAGACACCGCCCGCAGGAGGGCGTTCTCGCACCCGGGGCGGGACAGAACGTCGCCAACGACGCCTATCTCGTCCCGTCGAGGTACACCGACGAATTCCGGGCCCATGTGGCGTCGGCGGCAGAAGGGTTCGAGGGCGTGCGTGTCGAGATCACGGGGCCCTGGGCCCCGTACTCGTTCGCGACTCCCGACCTGCCGCAGGGCGGGGAGGGGGTGGCGCGGTGACGGCCATGGGGCCGCCGGTGCCGTCCGAGGAGCCGCTTCCCGACCGGCAGGTGGCGCTGATCGACCTGCTGGACCGGTTGCTCAGCGGTGGGGCCGTCCTCACCGGCGACATAGTGCTGTCGATCGCCGACATCGACCTCGTGCGTGTCTCCCTGCGCTCGCTGATCGTCTCCATCAGCGAGCGGAACCCCGCCCCGTGGGGGACCTCTGCACGCCCGGGGAGGCGACGATGACAGGCGAGCAGCACCTGCCGCAGAGCCGTCTCCGCGAGATCACCGAAGCCGCCGACCGCGCGCTGCGGTCCCTGCCCACGAGGGAGGAGGACGTCCCGCACGTCCCGCGAGGTGCTCGGCGGCCGGCCCGCAGGGTGAACGCGGACCCCGACACGGTCGAACGCGACCTGATGAAACTCGTCCTCACCGTCGTCGAGTTGCTGCGGCAGCTCATGGAACGGCAGGCGCTGCACAGGGTCGAGGCGGGGGACCTGACGGCGGAGCAGGAGGAGCGCCTGGGAGCGACACTGATGATCCTGCACGACCGCATGACCGAACTCTGCGGCCGGTACGGCCTCACCATGAGCGACCTCAACCTGGACCTCGGCCCGCTCGGCACTCTGCTGCCTCCCCGGGAATGAGAGCGTTCGGCCTCCTGTGGTCACCGAACGCGGCCGGCACAGCGGGCCACAGCGGACGAGTCGCGGCTCACGGAGCGCTTCGACCCGCTCCGGGCAGCCGTACGCGCACGATGCCGTCACCGTCCACACGCACCTGGAAGGCCGGTTGCGGAGCGGTGGCCGGCCCGCGCACGTTGGCGCCGTCCGACAGCCGGAAGACACTGCCGTGCCAGGGGCATTCCACGCAGCCGTCGGCGATCCTTCCCTCGGAGAGGGGGCCCGACTGATGACTGCAACGCTCCCCGAGGACACGGAGCCGCCCGTCCTCGCAGCGGAACACGAGAAGGGCCACCTCGCCCACCTGCCTACGGACCGCCACACCCGCCGGGAAGTCCGCAACGGCGCCGACGGGATGCCAGCCCGCCTCCAGCAGACGTGGAACGGACTCGGCCTTGTTGGCGCCGACCGCCTGCCGATAGGCGAGATGGCCACCCAGCAGTCCGCCGACGCCGACGGCGCACAGCCCGGTGAACCCCAGTGCCTTGGCCAGAACCGTGCGGCCGTCACGGCGACGATGCGCCCAGGAGCCGGCGTACAGCGCGACGGCGGTGGTGACGGACGCCGCGTGGACCAACCCGGTGCGCATGTGCTCGGGGGGCTGCTCCGCCCAGTCCACCCATCCGGCCAGCGCGGCGGGAGCGGCCCCGAGGACTCCCACGCCGACCAGCACGCGTGCACCGCGCCGACTGCCGGGTACGCAGTCCAGCACCGCTGCCGACAGCCATGCCCCCACCGGGACCTGCACGAGTGCCGGGTGCAGCGGATGGCCGATCGGCAGACCCCGTAGAGCGTCACGGGAGCGGCCGAGGGGGAGGCGGCGCACCACCCACCGCATCGGGGACGACAGCACGTCGAGCTTCTCCATGCGGCTCAGCGCGTCGAGGCGGTCCAGGAGAAGACGCTCGGCGCGCGCGACAGCGCCTCTCGTCGCGTCACCACGCGCGTCCGGGTCCGTGCATTCCGTCTTTCTCGCCGAAGGCCGCATGGCAGGCGTTTGCCATGCGGCCGTGTGCCTCAAACGTCCGGTGTCCCCGTTCCACCCCGCCGGGCGCGGCACAGGGCGGAGTGCGAGGGAGGGGAAGACGTCGGTCAGTCCGGCTCGTCGTCCTCACGCCCGCCCTCGGCGTCCTCGTCCTCATCGTCCTCACGCCGGTCCTCGTCCGCGGGTTCTTCCTCGTCCTCCTCCCACGCGTCGTCCGCCTCCGGCCCCTCTTCCTCCTCGTCTCCTTCGCTCTCTTCCTCCTCCTCCGCCTCGTCCGACTCGCGGTCCTGCCGGGCCTCCTCGTCCTCGACGGCCTGCTCGTGGGTTCGTACCACTTCGCCGTCACGGATCTCACCGCGCCACCCCTCGGGCTCCTCGTCGGTGAGGGTGACGTGGCGCTGGAAGTGCTTGAGGTCCAGCCGCAGTCTCCGGCCCTGTGCGCGCCAGAGATTGCCCGTCTTCTCGAACAGCCCCGATGCGTAGTACTCGACGACCAGCACGATGCGGGTCAGGCCGGGAGCCAGTTCGTGGAAGCTCACGGCGCCCCGTGTCGTCCCCTTGGCGCCCTCGGAGCTCCAGACGATGCGCTCGTCGGGAACCTGCTCCTGGACAGTCGCCTTCCAGCCACGGGTCGAAGGGCCGACCTTGGCCTTCCAGTCGCTCGTCGTCTCGTCGGACAGCGAGACGTTGCGCACACCCTTGGTGAACCCGCTGAACTTCTCGTAGTGCGTCCAGTGGTCGTAGGCCGTGCGCAGGGGGACTCCCACATCGATCACCTCGACGATGTTGGTGACCTTTGTGTCTCCCGGCGCCTTTCCCTTGCCGCCGAGGAGGCTCCCCGTCTTGTCCAGGAGCGAGTCCTTGACACTCTTCGCCGTTCCGGAGAGCACCGCTTTGACGGGGGAGCGGCCGCCGAGGAGGCTCGCACCTATCCGGGAGAGCGAACCGCCGTTGCGCGTGACATCGACGAGCTGGTCCGTCACGTCGAACAGCTTGTCGCTCGCCCGCTCCGCCAGGTCTCCGACGCGAGCCGACACATAGTCTCCCAGTTCGTCGCGGAACCGGTCGAACCCTGAAACCTCGGTCTCCTTGAGCCGCTGTGCCATGACTGGTCACCTCCGGCGCCCGGCGTGTGACGGCGTTTTCTCCGAGGAAGGAGTCTTCTTCCTGGGAACAGCCCTTTCGGTGGTCTTCTGCCGGGTCGAGGGTTTCTTGGAAGGCGCCGTCCCCCCGGCCGCCTGCTTGCGGTCGCCCGTCTTCCTCGTGCCGTTGCCTCTGTCCGCGCGGTCACCGGGCTTCTCTCCCGAGGTGCCGCGGGCGCGCGGTCCTCTCGCGCGGCCCTCGTCTGCGTGCTCCTCCTCCTCTTCCTCGTCGCCCCGATCGAGGTCCTCCCCGTCCCGGACCTCCTCCTCACCGGAGCCCTCCAGGCGAAGAGTCCGCTCGTGAAGAGCGTCGGCGAACGCGGAGAGGCGACGATCGGCGGCCGCTGATACCGCTTCGCGACCGACCGTCACCAGTTCGCCCCGCAATTGATCGCCCAGGTCCGCGACCTGGGGAATCTCTCCGAGCCTTTTCACGCCCTTGGTGACGATCTTCCGTGGCTCGACCCCGTAATGACGGCCGGCCGCATAGGACGCCACCGTGAGGGCGAGCCGCCCCTTCTTGGTCCGCCCCAGAACGTAACCGCCTGCCACCGCCGCGGCGAGCAACAGTCTGTTGATATCGGTCATGGGTTGTTCACCCTCTCATCGACGTCGAGCTCTCACAGACGTCGAGTTCTCTTGGGTGCCGAGTTCTCACGGGTGTCGAGCGGAGCCGTGAGAGAAAGGAATCCTCCGGCTCTGTTCCGCTGCTTCCGTTGTTTCGCGTGCGCAGTCGGCCGGGCCTTCGCGGGTACCCCTGGAAATGGGCCCGGAGAAGCGGGAGAACGCGCGGAGCGAACGGCCCGCACTTCCCGCAGGGGCGTGCGGGCCGTCAGGCGATTTCCGCCCCGCCGACCTTCTCCGGTCGTGTGGCGGAAGGGTGATCGACGGCTACCGAGAGGGCGGTACGTGAGGCGGGGTGCGGTCACGGCCGCCACTCATCTTCTTCTTGATCTTGCCCTTGGCCTGCTCGGCCTTTCCCTCGGCTTCCTTGCGGCGGTCTCCCGTCAACTTGCCCAGGGTTTCCTTCGCCTTGCCCTTGATCTTGTCCTTGCCGCTTCCGTGAGCCATTGCGACTCCTCCGATGGGCTGTTCAGGGCTCTCCTTCAAACGTAGTTCCTGTCCGAGGCATCGGCGCGGTGTGGAAGCGATTCGCTGAATGCGGACCGATGCGGTGGTGCCACTGGGGCCGCGTTACCGGCCGGTCGAGTCGGCTGCTCTCGGATCTGCGGACGGCCGCACGGTTCCTCGGCTGAGGGCTTGCTCCCGCGACCGGGGGCCTTCTCGTGCGGCATCGGGCAGCCGAGTTCGAGGGCGCGGTCCGCCGAGCCGTGCGGCACGGTGCGGTGGACGCGCCCTCGGCGTCGCCCACGGCATCGGCGCCGTGCGGTCGATTCACGCCCTGAACGAGCTGCGGACGGTGGCCGTCCGAGGGACGGCCACGAGCCGTTGCCGCCCGGCTCCAAGGGGGTGATCTCGGCGGTGATTGGGCCGGATGGAGCAGACAGGCATGGGCGGGCACCGCGAAGAGGGAAGCTCCTTCGAAGAGAACTCCGGATCCGGGTGCGGGAAGGGAGGCCGACGGTGGCCACGATGACGGGTGAGGCGCGGGACGGTTCGGTGTCGGGGTGTCTCAGGTTGCCCGGCATCGTGCTCGGGGTGGGGATGGGCGGGTTCGCCGACGGCATTCTGCTGCATCAGGTCCTGCAGTGGCACCACATGCTCAGCAGCACCGACCACGACCGTATCGGAATCAAGTACTACGACCCGAACACGGTCTCCGGCCTGGAGATGAACACGGTGTGGGACGGCGTCTTCCACACCGTGTGCTGGCTCGCCGTACTGATCGGACTGGCCATCCTGTACGCGCGCGTCACCCGCGACCGGCTACGGGTGTGGCGGTCGCGGGTGCTCTGGGGCTGGATGCTCGTCGGCTGGGGCCTGTTCAACCTCGTCGAGGGCGTCCTGGACCACCATGTCCTGGGCATCCACCACGTTCGCTCCGGAGGCGGCCAGGTCTGGTGGGACATCGGCTTCCTGCTCCTGGGCGCTGTGCTGATCGCTGCCGGCTACCTGCTGCAGCGCAGCGGCCGGCTCTTCGACCCGACCGCGCCCGCCCGCCCTGAGGAAGGGCGGTACGCCTGATGGGACACGACGTGTCCGTGCACCAGCACCTGGGCAACGGGACCCTTGAGACGCTGCTGCCCGTCCTCGCCCTGTCGGCGGCCGTCGGCGCGTACCTGCTGCTGGCACACCGGGCCCGCCGCCGCAACCCGGTCCTGGGCTGGAGCCCGTGGCGAACGGCGAGCTTGCTGACCGGGGCCGTTCTGCTCGGGGCGGCTCTGCTGCCGCCGGTGGCGGCCCTGGCCCACGACGACTTCCGCGCGCACATGATCCAGCATCTGCTCATCGGCATGTACTCACCGCTCGCACTCGTCCTGGCAGCGCCCGTCACCCTTCTGCTGCGCACCCTGTCCGCGCCCCGGGCCCGTCGGCTGACCGGCCTGCTGCGCAGCACGCCGGCCCGGTTCGTCGCCCGACCGGAGGTGGCCCTCACACTCTCCGTCGGCAGCCTCGTCCCGCTCTACTTCACCCCCTTGTACAACGCGATCGCGGGCGTACCGGCGGCGCACTGGCTGCTGCACGCACACTTCTTCCTGTCCGGATGCCTGTTCACCCACGCCATCGCCGGTCCCGACCCGGCCCCGTCGCGACCGGGCGTGCGCGCACGTCTGGTCTGCCTCGGGGTGGCCGTCGCGATGCACGCGGTGGTCTCGCAACTCATGTACGGCGGCTTCCGGGTCCACATCCACGCGCCGATCGACCAGGTCCGAGGGGGCGCGGAGATCATGTACTACGGCGGTGACGGCGCCGAACTGCTCCTGGCCGCCGCCTTGGTGACCACGTGGCGACCCGACCGCCGGCGTACGGCACCGCCACGCGTCGCCGGGACCGGAGCCGCCCCGACACCTGTCTGAAAGTCGACATGTCACGGCGATGGGGGAAGGTTGGGCGAACCGGACCGCGCGGCCGGGGCCCCGAGGACCAGGCGGTGGCGAAGCGGCGGTACCGCCGCTGTAGCGCGTCTCTCCAACGGGCAGCACGACAAGTATCCGGAGAAGGACACCACGGCGCCTCGCCGCGTTGTCGGAACGCCCGCATACATCCAGTGCGCGGGCGCCCCTCCGCCTTGCGATGCACCGCATCCGACGCCGCGCGCCGAGCCACCAGGGATTACGGGACAGCCCTCATCGCTTCGCGACGTCGTCGATCACCGGCACGCGTGACGCGAGGCCGCCGGACGGCGCGGGCGGCACGGAGAATGCCGTGCGCCACGGGCGCCCCAGCAGCTCTTCGACACCCTTGAGGTCACCGGCCGCCAGGCGGCTGCGTATCAGCGTGGAGGAGCAGGTACGGCCGTCGCGGGCGACGAGTGGCACGGCGTCCACGGTGAAACCGAGCCGCCTTCCCGCGCGGCCGAGCAGGGCGGTGTCGCCGCGGCCTCCCCGGCCGAAGCGGAAGTTCTCGCCCACCACCACGGCACGGGCCCCGAGTGTGCGGCCGAGGAACCGGTCGGCGAACTCGTCGGCCGCCATGTCGGCCAGCGCCGTGGTGAACGGCAGCACGAGCACGACGTCGACGCCGAGACCGTGGGCGAGGCGGACGCGTTCTTCGAGGGACGTCAGGTGCCTGGGCGCGCGCTCCGGACAGGTCACCGTGAGGGGGTGCGGGTCGAAGGTCAGCAGCACCGACGGCAGCCCGTGGCGAGCCGCCCGCTCGCGCACCCGCCGGACCAGTGCGGCATGGCCGCGGTGGAATCCGTCGAAGACTCCCATGGTCACGGCACAGCCCCGCCAGTCGGAGGGAACGTCGTGCGGGTCCGTCCACACAGCGCCCGAGGCGCGGACTGCCGGTGCGAACTCCGGGCAGTTCGGGGAAGATTGCGCTGTCACATCCGCATCCTTGGTCTCAGGCCCGTTCGAGGACGAAGTCGTACCGCTGCACGAGGCCGCCTTCCCCGTCCGCCACGGGGCGCAGGATCAGTTCGGGCTTGGTCGCCCGGGCGACGTCGTCGTCCACCCACGCGCCGCCTGCGAAGTACAGCTGCGTCGTGAGCTGCCGGTGCCCCTCGGCCCGGACCCTCACATGCAGATGAGCGGGGCGCCAGGGATGCCATCCCGCCGCGGCGATCATGCGTCCCGTGGGGTGGGCCGGGGCGGCACCGGACCGCCCCGGCGAAGTGATCAGCGGCGGTGGATGCTCACGTCATCCGGGTTGATCAGGTCCGGCACGGTCCAGCCGTTCAGGTCGTACTCGGCCATGCACTGCTCCGCGAAGCCCTTCATGGCGTCGGCGGCCCCGGAAGCCTGGGCGGTGAAGAGCATCTCCGCGCGCACCTGCTCGTGGTTGCCCGAGTAGTTGCGCTCGTACAGCTCGTGCCGGCCGCCGAACTCGCTGCCGATGGAGTCCCAGATCAGCTTCATCAGCTTGACCCGCTCGACGGAGTCGTAGCCGTTGGACCCGCGCACGTACTTGTCCAGGTAGGGGCGGATCTCCGGGACGGAGAAGTCCTTGGCGTTGGAGTTGAGGTAGATCAGCCCGCTGCCCAGGTCCTGCATGATGATTTCCTTGATCCGCGGATAGCCGAGGGTCATGAACCAGCGGTAGGCCAGGCCGTAGTCGAGCTTGGGCAGGAGGGCGTCGTCCTTCCACGAGTCCGGGTTGTTCGCCATGGCGTCGGTCAGCCCCCAGAACAGGTTGCGCCAGGCGATGACCTCGCCCACGCGGGTCTGGATGCCGCGGAAGTCCTTGGTGCCGGTGACCTCCACGCCCTTCATCAGGAGTCCGGCGATGAAGTCGAGCTTTACGGCGAGGCGCGTGCAGCCGTGGAAGGTGAAGCGGTGCAGGAAGCCCGAGCCGGGGAAGAACGTGCTCGCCTTTTCGGCGTCGCCGTAGATGAAGACGTTCTCCCAGGGGATCTTCACCTTGTCGAGGATGAAGATGGTGTCGTTCTCGTCGAAGCGGCTCGACAGCGGGTAGTCGAAGGGGCTGCCCATCACGTCGGCGTTCATCGCGTAGGAGTGCCGGCTGATCAGCTTCATGCCGGGCGTGCCCATCGGGACGGTGCAGACCAGCGCGAACTCCTTCTTCTTGATCGGCAGGCCGTAGTGGGCGATGAAGTTGTAGTGGGTGATGGCCGAGCCGGTGGCCACCACCTTGGCGCCGCTGATGACCAGGCCGTCGTCCCGCTCCTCGTCGACGTGGACGAAGATGTCCTTGACCTCGTCGGGGTTGCGGTCGCGGTCGACCGGCGGGTTGATGATGGCGTGGTTCCAGTAGAGGACCTTCTCCTGGGACTCGGTGTACCAGCGCCGGGCGTTGTCTCCGAAGGGCTGGTAGAAGTCGCTGTTGGCGCCGAGGGTGCCGAGGAAGGCCGCCTTGTAGTCTGGGCTGCGGCCCATCCAGCCGTAGGTCATCCGCGCCCACTCGGCGATCGCGTCGCGATCGGCGAGCAGGTCCTCGCGGCTGCGCGGCGTACGGAAGAACGGGTGGGTGAAACCGTCGCTGCCGGTGTCGGTCGGCACCGTGAGCACCGACTGCTTGTCCGGGTCGTGCAGCGCGTCGTACAGCCGCGCGGTCATGCGCACCGAGTTGCGGAAGGCGGGGTGCTCGGTGACATCCTTGACCTTCTCGCCGTAGACCCACACCTCCCGTCCGTCACGAATGGACTCGATGTACTCGTCGCCCGTCAGCGGGCGGGTCTTGCGCACGCCCTCCGCGGGCGGGGCGGCCGGAGAGCGGGTGTCTTCCTGAGTCATGTCCGTCCTAGCTGATCTCGAAGGTGGGTGAAAGGTGCGTGAGCGGGGATTACGAGGCGTGGTGCGTGACGCGCCCCGCGTGCATCGCGGTGAAGGCGGGGGCACCGGTGAACCATCCGCTCTCGGGGCTGTCCAGGCAGGCGCCCCAGTGGACGCCCGCGTCCTGCCGGCCCAGGTGGCGGAAGGTTCCGGCGTGGAACAGCAGCGGCTCCAGGTCGGTGATGTCGGCCTCGACCACCTCGCCGATGACGATCAGGTGGTCCCCGCCGTCGTAGGTGCGCCAGGGGCGGCACGAGATCGTGGCGGCCGCTCCCGTGAGCACGGGGCCCAGCGGCCCGTCGGACCACTGCGGTTCCGGCTCCACCGGCCGGCCGGCGAAGTGCCAGGCGGTGTCGGTCTGGTCGGCCGCCAGAATGTTGACCGCGAAGGGCGCGTCCTTCAGATAGAGGCACGCCTTGGACTGGCGGGTGAGGGTCACCTGGCACAGGGCCGGTTCCAGGGAGACGGCCGTGAACGCGTTGACCGTGGCGCCGTGGCGTCCGCCGTCGGAGGTGGCGCAGGTGACGACCGTGACACCGGTGGCGAAGCGGCCGAAGGCGTTCCTGAGGTGGCGCTGGTTCATGTGGCCCGCCCCGGAGAGCCTGCGGACGCGAGGTGCTCGCCCGTCCGGCATCCACTGCCGGATGTCCGGCCCCGGCCGGGCCCCGACGGGGCCGTCCCGTCGGGTGTCGTGTGCACCGAGTGGAGTCCGGCGAAGCCCGTGCCGACGATCATCGCGCCGGACGCTCTTTCGGGTGCCTTCACCGGGCGGCTCGTCCTCGTGGGTGACATTGCCCCGCTCCTGACTGTCGGAGGTGTGGCACGCGGACCGATACCGTGCCCGCCACAGCACCGGCCCGCGTCGTGGTGACAGAACTCTGGACACGGGCGCGGCCGTGGTCTCGGGTGAGATGACCCCCTTGGGTACCCCCTCCACCCACGTGGGTACCCCGCACGTCGAACCTGTGATCGGATTGAGTCGCCGACGATATGGGCTCCGGGCATGGGCCTATGGATCAAGGCGCTGACCGGGGAAAACGACTCTCTCTTCGTGTGCGAGTTCTTGGCACGACGTGTCCTTCGGCATAGCGTCGGCGGAAGCGGAACGGGCGAGGCGAGGACATCGAGGACCATGTACGACGACAGTGGACGCGGTTGTCTGGTCGGCTCCGGCGGCCTCACCAGCTTTGTGGGGCGTCGGCAGGAGATCGCCGACGTACGCAGGAGCCTGTCGACCTCCCGGTTGGTCACGCTCACGGGCCCCGGCGGCATCGGCAAGACACGGCTCGCCCTGGTGGTCGCGGACCGGGTCCGCAGAGCGTTCCGGGACGGTACTCAGGTCGTCCAGCTGGCCAGCCTCGACGACGTCCGGGAGGTGGCCTCCGCGTTCACCTCGGCTCTCACCGTCCTGGACCAGTCGAACCGGTCCGCGACCCAGCAACTGGTCGATCATCTGGGAGCCCAGCAGGTGCTGCTGGTCGTGGACAACTGCGAGCACGTGCTGACCGCCACCGCCGAGCTGCTGGCCGAACTCCTCGAAGCGGCACCGGGCCTGCGCATCCTTGCCACCAGCCGCGAACCGCTCGGCATCGCGGGCGAGCTGGTCACGGTGATCCCGCCCCTGTCGGTGCCCACGGCCGAGCAGTTGCACGACGCCGCGAGCGTCGATCACAGCGAAGCCGTTCAGCTGCTGGTCGACCGGGCGCGGAGCGTCGCCCCCGACTTCGCCGTCACCGATACCAACCGCCCCGCTGTCCAACAGCTGTGCGAACGGCTCGACGGGATGCCACTCGCCATCGAACTCGCCGCCATCCGGCTGCGCACATTGTCCGTCGGTCAGGTCGTCGAGCGCCTGGACCGCCGATTCGAACTGCTCACCGGCGGCAGCCGGGTGGCACGCCCGCGACAGCAGACCCTGCGCGCGCTGATCGACTGGAGTCACGAACTGTGCTCCGCCGACGAACGCCTGCTGTGGGCACGGATGTCGGTCTTCCCGGGCGGATGCGATCTGAAGGCGGTCGAGGAGGTCTGCGCCTTCGGCGACCTCGCCTCCGAGCGCATCGTCGACGTCCTCGACCGGCTCGTCGCCAAGTCGATCGTGATAGCCGAGCACACGGGTGAACAGGTCCGCTACCGACAGCTGATGACCGTGCGCGAATACGGCGCCGAGCGGCTCGACGGGCTCGGGGAACCGCCGGTGCTGCGTCGCCGGATGCGCGATCACTACCTGCGCCGGGCCCGCTCCATGGTGGAGCGCTGGTGCGGGCCCGGGCAGCACGAGATGCTCGCCACCATGCGGCGCGACCACGCCAACCTGCTCGCGGCTCTGGAATGGTCCCTCACCACGCCCGACGAGCGACCCGCGGGCGGCCGGCTCGCGTCCTTCCTGTGCTACCACTGGATCGCCGGCGGCTCGCTCAGCGAGGGAAGACGATGGCTGGACCGCATCCTCGGCGTGCTCGACGGTGACACCGTCGAGCGGGGCTCGGTGCTGTGGGTGGCGGCCTGGGCGACGCTTCTGCAGGGCGACCGTGAGGCCGCCGCCGTCCGTCTGACGGAACTGGAGCACGTGGCGGAGGTACTGGACGATCCCGAGCTGGCCGCGCACGCCGCGAACTGGCGGGCCCTCCACCATCTCTTCAGCGGCAGTCTGCCCACGGCGATCGGCCTGTACCACCGGGCCGTGGAGGGCCACCGCGCGCTCGGCAACACCGGCGCGGTGCTCACCGCGCAGTTCCAGCTGGCCATGGCACGGAACTTCCAGGAGCCCGCGGGCAACGCCCTGGAGACCTGCCGGGAGGTGCTCGCCGTGAGCGCCCGGCACGGAGAACGCTGGAATCACGCCTACGCCCTGTGGATCAGCGGCCTGCAGCACTGGCGCGCGGGCGACATGCCCGCGGCCAAGCAGGCCGCGACGGCGGCCCTGGAGATCCAGCGCGACTTCACGGACGGCGTCTGCACGGCCCTGGTACTGGAGCTGATGTCCTGGATCGCCATGTCCAATCGGCACGCGGACAACGCGGCCATGCTGGGAGCCGCCGCCGGAGCGGTGTGGCAGCGGCTCGGTACCTCCATCGACGCGTTCGGACCCCACATCACCGCGGAATCCCGCCGTATGGCCCGACAGGTCGTCGAAACGCTGGGCACGGAACGGGTGGAGAAGGTCACCCGGCGGCTGGCCCATCTGACCAAGGCCGAGGCGATCGAACTCGCACTGGAGATCGCCGCAGCCGTCAAGCCCACGGCCGCGACGCGTGTCGCCCGGAGCTGCCCCCTCACGGACCGGGAACTGGAGGTGGCGCGTCTGATCGCCACGGGACTGAGCAATCGTGCCATCGCCGAGAACCTGGTGATCTCGCACCGCACCGTGGACGGCCACGTCGAGCGCATCCTGGGCAAGCTGGGCTTCACCTCCCGCACCCAAGTCGCCTCCTGGACCGCGTCGCTGGACGAATCCGGTGGCGAGGCCCGTCCCCATCGGGCTCCAGCGCACTGACGTGGGGGAGCACGTCGGCCCCATCGAGCCCGCCACCGCCGCGACGAACACGGCACTGCCGTAGTGCCGGCTTCGACACCCTGATCGTCCGGCCGTCCGAGCGCGGCGACCCCCTCTACCGACGCTCCGGTTACCAGCCCCTGGAAATACTGCTGGAACTCGCGGTCGACACCTGAAGAGGTTCCCCCGAGACACGCCCGAGTCCCGGACCGGGCGCGGGGTGCCGACGCGGATTCGTCGGCCCCCGCCTCACCGGGACCACCGTGACGGTGAATGGCGGCTTCACCCACGCACGGTTGGTCATCGCCATTACCATGACCACCCGAATGGCTGTCTCGCCGACCACAGGGCGTTGGACAGAAGGACTGGACGGGAGTCTGTCGTGACCACCGCACTGATCATCGGCGACATTCAGCAGGGCATCACGAGCAGCTACCCGTTCGCCAGGCGTGTCGTGCCGCCGCTCACCGAACTGCTGCCGCGCGCCCGCGCGGCCGGTGCCCTCGTTGTGTTCGTGCACTTCGCCTTCCGGGGCAACGGGACGGACCTGCCGCCGGACAACGCACTCTTCAGGACGTTCTACGAAGCCGGGGACGCCTTTCATGAGGGATCGGCCGGAACGGAGATCGCTCTGCCGGTCGCCGACGAGGACGTCGTCGTGATGAAGCGCCGCGCCAGCGCGTTCGCCGGCACGGATCTCGACCTGGTGCTCCGCGCGAACGGTGTCGGCACCGTCGCGATCGCCGGAGTCGCGACCAGCGCGATGGTGGCCGCGACGTGCTACGACGCGGCGGACCGTGGCTACGAGGTGACCGTGCTGCGTGACGGTTGCGCCGACGGCGATGCGGCGATGCACGACTTCTTCATGGATGCCGTCTTCCCCAGCCGGGGGTTCGAGGTCATGCCCTGCGCCGGTTGGCGTGGGGAAGAGAATTGATCCCGACTCGCACGGTGATCACGGCAGACTCGGATCAGCTGCTGAGAGAGTCCTGGTTTCCGGCGGCCTGGCCGGACCGTGATGTCCGCGTCCCGCCCCCGACGAGGCTCGCGGACAGGTGAGCGGCGAGAGCGGTCTGCAGTGCTCGGGGGGCCTCGACGGCCAGGTGCCCGCAGTCGATGATCTTCAGGGCGGCCCGCGGGATGCCCTCGGCGAGTTCCTCGGCGTGGTCCGGGGGAGTGGCCGTGTCGTGCGAACCGCCGACCACGAGGGTGGGCGCGGTGATCCGCCCCAGGGCGGGGCGCAGATCCGACGTGGCGAGGGCGTCGCAGCAGGCCGCGTACCCCGCCGGGTCGGCTTCGGCGAGGTTGTCGAGCAGCCTGCGGCCGAAAGGGGTGCCTGCGCTGTCCGCGGTGGCGAACCAGCGGTCCGGGATGGTCGGAAGAAGAGGGGCGGTGCCCTCCTGCCGGACGAGTTCCGCCCGCCGGCGCCAGGTCTCGGGCGCCCCGAAGCGCGCGGAGGAGCAGACGGCGGCCAGGGAGGCGACCCGCTGCGGGTGGAAGGCCGCGAGATGGGTCCCGATGGCTCCGCCCAGGGAGATGCCCGCGTAGTGAAAGCCGGCCCAGCCATGGTGGTCCGCGAGGTTGAGCACCAGGGACGCCAGATCGTCGACCGTGGTACGACCCGGTGCGGGATCGCGCAGCAGCGCGGTGGGTGAGCCGCCGTGTCCGGGCAGGTCGAAACGCAGCACCCGGAAACGGCGGGTCAAGGAGGGCAGTTGGGGTTCCCAGATCGCCTTGGAGGTGCCCAGGGACGGGCCGAGGATCAGGGGTGGTGCGTCGGCCGCGCCGACCAGGTGGTGGTGCAGCAGATGGGGCATGGACACCGTGCCTCCTTGGGCGGGGTCAGCGTTCGAGGACGAGGGCCAGTCCCTGGCCCACGCCGATGCAGAGGGTGGCCACACCGATCCCGCTGCCCTTGCGGGCGAGTTGGTGGGCGACGGTGCCGGCGAGACGGGCGCCGGACGCTCCCAGCGGGTGGCCGAGAGCGATCGCCCCGCCCTGGGGGTTGAGGACGGCAGGGTCGAACTCGGGCCATTCGGCGAGGCAGCCGAGGACTTGCGCGGCGAACGCCTCGTTCAGTTCGAGTACGTCCAGGTCGGCGAAGGACCGGCCGGCCCTGGCGAGTGCCCGGTTCACCGCTTCGACAGGCGCGAGTCCGAAGTACTGCGGGTCGACGGCGGACACCCCGGTGGTACGGATGCGGGCGAGCGGCTCCCGGCCGGTGGCCCGCAGACCTTCCTCGTCGGTGAGAAGCACCGCGGCGGCGCCGTCGTTGAGCGGGGAGGCGTTGCCCGCGGTCACCGTGCCGTTCTCGGTACGGAAGGACGGCTTCAGCTTCGCCATCGCCTCCAGTGAGGTGTCCGGGCGGACGGACTCGTCGGCGGTGAAGGCGATCGCCCCGCCCTTGGGCCGCGGGAGGGCCACCGGTGCGAGTTCGGCGTCGAAGCGTCCCTCGGCCTGGGCCCTGGCGGCCTTCCCGTGGCTGTGCAGGGCGAACTCGTCCTGTTGCTCGCGGCTGATCCGGTGTTTCTCGGCGATGAGCTCGGCGGACTCGCCCAGCGGGATGGTCCACTCCGGGTTCATCGCGGGGTTGACCATGCGCCAGCCGAGGGTGGTGGAGTACAGCTCGGCGTGGCCGGCCGGAAAGGGCCTGTCGCTCTTGGGCAGCACATACGGCGCGCGGGTCATCGACTCCACGCCGCCGGCCACGACGATGGAGGCGTCGCCGACGGCGACGGCACGGGCGGCCTGGACGACTGCTTCGAGGCCGGAGGCGCACAGCCGGTTGACCGTCACCCCGGGCACGGTGGTGGGCAGACCCGCCAGCAGGACGGCCATGCGGGCGACGTTGCGGTTCTCCTCGCCCGCCCCGTTGGCATTGCCGAAGTAGACGTCCTCGATGCGGGTCGGGTCCAGCTCGCTCGTTCGGGCGAGGAGTTCGCGGATCGTGTGGGCGGCCAGGTCGTCCGGGCGTACGTCGGCGAGGGCGCCGTTGTAGCGGCCGATCGGGGTGCGTACCGCGTCGACGAGGTAGACGTCTCTCATGACGGAGTTCCTTCGGGGATGCGGAGCTCGGCGTCCGTCCGGTCGCTGATCTCCGCGGTGGTGATGCCGGGTGCGGTTTCCACCAGGACCAGGCCGTCGTCGGTGACGTCGAGGACACCCAGATCGGTGATGATCCGGTTCACACACGCCTTGCCGGTCAGCGGCAGCGCGCACTCGGGCACGATCTTCGCCGAGCCGTCCTTCGCGGTGTGGGTCATCACCACGACGACCCGCCGGGCCCCGTGGACGAGGTCCATGGCACCGCCGATTCCGGTCACCAACCTGCCCGGAACGGCCCAGTTGGCCAGGTCCCCCTTCTCGGAGACCTGCATGGCGCCCAGTACGGCGACATCGATGTGCCCGCCGCGGATCATGCCGAAGGACAGGGCGGAGTCGAAGAAGGACGCGCCCGGCAGTACGGTCACCGTCTCCTTTCCGGCGTTGATCAGGTCCGGATCGACCTGGTCCTCGGTGGGGTAGGGGCCGGTGCCCAGGATTCCGTTCTCCGATTCGAGGACGACCTCGACTCCCGGCGGCAGGTGGTTGGGAATGAGGGTGGGCAAGCCGATGCCGAGGTTGACGTACTGCCCGTCCTCCAGCTCACGTGCCGCACGGGCGGCCATTTCCTGACGCGTCCAGGCCATCAGTTGCTCACCGTCCGCTGCTCGATCCTCTTGTCCGCGGCCTGCTGCGGGGTGAGCGCCACCACCCGCTGCACGAAGATGCCCGGCAGGTGAACCGCGCCCGGCTCGATGTCACCGGGCTCCACCAGTTCTTCCACCTCGGCGATGGTGACCCTGCCGGCCATGGCGGCGAGCGGGTTGAAGTTGCGGGACGACTTGTTGAACACGAGGTTGCCGTGCCGGTCGCCCCGGGCCGCGCGGACCAGGGCGTAGTCGGTGCGGATGCCGCGCTCCAGCACGTACTCCGCGCCGTCGAACTCGCGCACCTCCTTCGGGGGCGAGGCCAGTGCCACCCCGCCGGAGCCGTCGTAGCGCCAGGGCAGCCCCCCGTCGGCGACCTGGGTGCCCACCCCGGCCGGGGTGTAGAAGGCGGGGATCCCGGTGCCCCCGGCGCGCAGGCGCTCGGCGAGGGTGCCCTGCGGGATCAGCTCCACCTCCAGTTCCCCGGCCAGGTACTGGCGCGCGAACTCCTTGTTGGCGCCGATGTAGGAGCCCGTCACCCGGGCGATCCGGCCGGCTGCCAGCAGTACCGCGAGGCCGGAATCCATCGCCCCGCAGTTGTTGGAGACCACGCTCAGACCACTGACGCCCCGCTCGTACAGCGCCTGGATCAGTACGTTCGGCACACCGCTCAGCCCGAACCCCCCGACGGCGAGGGACGCGCCGTCCGGCACATCGGCCGTCGCTTCCACGGCGCCGGCGACCACCTTGTCCATCACGCCACGACCTCGTCCGCGGCCAGGTCGGACGGGTGCTGGGCCAGGGGTGTGACCTCGATCGTCATGTAGGGGAAGAGGGGCAGGCCCCACAGGATGCGGTGCAGCGCCTCGTTGTCGGCTACATCGAAGACACTGATGTTGGCGTATTGCCCGACACAGCGCCAGATGTGCATCCATTCCCCCGACTTCTGCAGTTCCCGGCAGTACGCCTTCTCGCGTGCCACCAGGTCCCCGCGGACCTCGGGGTCGAGGTCACGCGGGATGTCGACGTCCATGCGTACGGCGAAGAGCACGGTCGATCACGCCTTGTCGAGAGCGAAGTCGTAGGTGACCTCGTGACCCGTGCCGTCGGCGACCGGGGTGGGGTCGAGGATCAGTTCGGGCTTGACGGCGGAGGCGATGTCGTCGGTGACGTACTCGCCGCCTCGGAAGTAGAGCTGGGTGGTGATGAGCCGGTGGCCGGGCGCGGAGACCTTGAGGTGCAGGTGGGCCGGGCGCCAGGGGTGCCAGCCCGCCGCCTGGATGAGGCTGCCGCAGGCGCCGTCGGTGGGGATCTGGTACGGCGCGGGCTGAATCGTGTGGATCTTGAAGTGGCCCGTCTCGTCGGCGATCACGGTTCCCCGCAGGTTCCACTCGGGCAGGTTCGGCGCGAACTGGGAGTAGTAGCCCTCGTCGTCCGCCTGCCAGATCTCCACCTTGGCCGCCGGCAGCGGGGTTCCGTCCACGCCGGTGACCTGGCCCTGGAAGAGCAGCGCGGTCCCCGCCTCGTCCTCCCGCATCGGCAGGGCCGCCTCGGCGGGCAGCGCGGGCGCGTCGGGCACGTAGTAGGGGCCCTCGATGGTGCCCTTGGTCCCCTCGCGGTTCTCGTTGGCGACCTCCTCGACGACGTGCTCGACCCACACGTCCAGGAAGAGCGGCCACTCGCCGTCCTCGCCGACCCGGATGAGCCACGCCTTGAGGGCGTCGTACTCGGCGTAGGTCAACCCGTGGCGGCGGATGATGTCGTGGGCGGAGGTCAGGAGTTCGGTGACCAGGGCGTCGACGCGGCCGGTGTCGGCGGCGGCCGCTTCCTGGCGCTGCTTGTTGCGGAACTGCTCGGTGGCGGCGGCTCCGGAGGCGGCGGCGGTCGCCTGCTCGGTGATGATGTCGGTCATGATCGTCCCGTCTTCTGAGAGTGGGTCAGCGGTCCTGGCGGTAGCGCGCCAGCTTGTCGGGGTCGATGTCGATGCCGAGGCCGGCGCCCTCGCGCACGCGCAGGGTGCCGTCCTCGATGGTCAGCGGCTCGGTGAGGAGGTCGTCCGTCATGTCGAGGAAGTTGGACAGTTCGCCGGCGTGGCGTGAGCCGGAGCGGTGGGCGGCGCCGAAGGCGACCGAGCACAACGTGCCGATCTGGCTGTCGACCTGGTTGCCCATCACCACCTCGACTCCCAGTCCCTCGCACTCGTGCAGGACGCGTTGGGAGGCGGTGAAGCCGGTGCGGGCGGTCTTGATGCTGATGGCGGTGGCGGAGCCGCCGAGGAGTTCGCGGGTCACCTCGCCGGTGCGGGTGGCGCTCTCGTCGGCGATGAAGAGCACCGGGCTCTGTGCGACCAGCCAGCGGCGGCCCAGCACGTCGTCGGCGGGGCAGAGTTCCTCCGCGAAGGTCAGCCCGAGGTCGGCCATCTCGTGCAGGGCGCGGGCCGACTCGGACACCGTCCAGCCGCGGTTGCCGTCGATGTAGAGCTCGACGTCCGGGCCGAGCGCCTCGCGCAGGGCGCGGACGGCGGCGACGTCGTCGCGGTACGGGCGGCGCCCGACCTTCACCTTGAACGTGGTGATGCCGTGGGTCGACCGGATGCGTTCGGCCTCGGCGATCATCTGCCGGGCCGGTGCGAAGCCGACCATGTGGCTGACCCGCATGCGGTCGGTGTAGCCGCCGAGCAGTCCGGAGACCGGCAGGCCGGCGGCACGGCCGAGGATGTCCCACAGCGCCATGTCGATGGCGGCCTTGGCGGTCGGGTTGCCGACGGTCCGGTCGAGGCGCTCGTGCACCGCCTCCCGTTCCAGTGCCGTCAGCCCGAGGATCTGCGGCGTGAAGATCTTCTCGATCACCGCGATGATCGATTCCTGCGTCTCGCCGTAGGTGTACGGCCGTGGTGGTGCCTCGGCGGTGCCGACCAGCCCCTCGTCGGTGTGCACACGGACCAGGACGTGGTCGGCGGTGTGCACCTCGCCGCTCGCGAACCTCAGCGGCTTCGCGTAGGGAATGGCGAAGGGGATTGCCTCCACCTGGACGATCTTCATGCCGGTCCTTCGAGAAACATGTCGTTCTGCTCCAGCACCTCGAGGAGGTTGCGCAGCAGAGGGGATTCGTCGTCCTCGCGCCAGGCCAGGGACAGGGGGATGGAGAGGGCGTCCTCGATGTCCTTGCACAGCACGCCCTCGCGGGGTGCGGAGCGGATCGAGTCGGGCAGGACGGCGATGCCGAGCCCGGCGGCGACCAGCGCCAGTGCGGCCGAGGTCTCGGTGACCTCGTAGGCGCGGTGCGGGTAGAACCCGGTGGCCAGGCAGCTGCGGACGACGGCGTCGTCGACGACGGAGCCGAGCGTGGCGCCGTACATGACGAAGTCCTCGTGCCGGAGCTGTTCGACCCGGACGGTATCCGCCCCGGCCAGCGGGTGGCGTTCGGGAACGGCGACGACCAGGGCCTCGGCGGCCAGGGAGCGATGGGTGATGCCCTCCTGGCGGACCGGTGGCCTGAGGACGCCGATGTCGAGGCGGCGCTCGATCAGCCCGGCCTCCTGAGCGGGCGTGAGCATCTCGGTGTGCACCTCCAATATCACTTGAGGCATCTCGCGCTTCACCAGCCGTGCGAGAGCGGGCAGTTGTCGGTACGAAGCGGAGCCGGTCAGGCCGATCCGCAACACCCCCTCCGCCCCCGAGGCGAAGCGCCCCACCCGTGCGACCGCCTCGTCGACGGCCTTGAGGATGCGCTCCGCGTCGGTACGGAAGACCTCGCCGGCTCCTGTCAGGGAGACCTGCCGGGTCGTCCGGCGCAGCAGTTCCACTCCCAGTTCCCCCTCCAGGCGGCGGATCGCCTGGGAGAGCGGAGGCTGGGCCATGTGCAGCTGTTCCGCGGCTTTGCCGAAATGACGTGTCTCGGCGACGGCCACGAAATAACGGAGGTGCCTGAGCTCCATCGGGCAGCCCCTTTCTTGTTGCCGGGGCCCTCGAATACGCCTCAGCGTAGGAGTGACTCCCATACGACACAAATACCTGATTACAGGCTATTGAGACGCACGGAATATCAATAGCCCCTGGGGTGGTCCGGGGCGGAGAGAGGCGCCCGCCCCGTTCGTCATGGGGCGGCGCGCTCGGTGCCGCCCGGCGCGAGGCGGCGAAGGGCGGTGAACCGGGCCGCACCGGGGCGCTCGCGCGGCACCCCCGTCGTGCGGATCCCTCGTGCACCGTCCGCGACGGCCTTACGACCTCGCCCACGATTGTCAGCGGCGTCGCAGCGTCCGGGACCTCCGCCTCCGGCGTTGTCGTCAGTCGCCGACGCCCCGCGTCGACTCCCTCCTCCGCCTTGCAATCGAAGCCGCATGAGGACGCTCCCTGATCCACTCCCTATCGCTCCCCAGGTCGTTAGATTGGGAGGATGCACGAGGGCGTGGTCACCCTGTTCCTCGGCGGGGACGTGATGCTCGGCCGGGGCGTCGATCAGATCCTTCCGCACCCCGGTGATCCGGCGTTGCGGGAGCCGTACGTCCACGACGCCCGGATCTACGTCGAGCTGGCCGAGGCGGCGAACGGGCCGATTCCCCGGCCGGTCGACTTCCGTCGGCCGTGGGGCGAGGCGCTGGCGGTCCTGGACCGCGCGGCCCCCGACGTGCGGGTGGTCAATCTGGAGACCGCCGTCACCGGCGACGGGGACTTCGCGCCCGGCAAGGACGTCCACTACCGGATGAGCCCGGCCAACCTGCCCTGCCTGGCCGCGGCCCACCCGGATGTCTGCGCGCTGGCCAACAACCATGTGCTCGACTTCGGCCCGCGCGGTCTTGATGAGACGCTCGACGCCCTGGCGGAGGCGGGGCTGCGGACGGCGGGCGCGGGCCGGGACGCGGTGCGAGCGGGACGGCCGGCGATCGTGCCCCTGCGCGCCGGCGGGCGGGTGCTGGTCTTCTCCTTCGGGATGCCGTCCAGCGGGATCCCCGTGGAGTGGGCCGCCACCGGGCAGCGGGCCGGCGTCGACGTCGTCGCGGAGCCCTCGGTGTCCGCCGCGGCCGCGTTCGCCGATCGTCTGCGGCAGGTCCGGCGACCGGGGGACATCACAGTCGCCTCGGTCCACTGGGGCCCCAACTGGGGCTACGGCGTCTCCCGCTCCGAGGTCCGCTTCGCCCACGCACTCCTCGACGCGGGCGTGGACGTCGTGCACGGCCATTCCTCGCACCACCCCCGACCGCTGGAGGTGTACAAGGACGGGCTCGTCCTGTACGGCTGCGGCGACCTCGTCGACGACTACGAGGGCATCGGCGGCTACGAGAGCTACCGGGACGACCTGCGGATGCTGTACCTGGCGTCGGTGGAGGCGGACACCGGCCGACTGGTCGATGTGCGGATGGTGCCCCTGCGGGCGCGCAGAATGCGTCTCGAACCCGCCTCGCCGGAGGACACCGAGTGGCTGCGCGCCGTCCTGGACAGGCACAGCCGGGCGTTCGGCACACGCGTCGACGGCGGGCCCGACGGCACACTCACACTGCGGACCCCGCGCGCCGCGCCGCGCACATGACACGGATGTGCTGCGACCCGAAGAACCACCCCCGGCGCCCGCCCCGTCGCGCAGCGACGGGAGCGGGCCCGTGGTCACCTCGCGTACTCGCTGTCCTGCTCGTCGATGCGCACGGAGTTCGGCACCATGGCCTGCGGCCGGACCACGTCCTTGAGCAGGAAGAGTGCCAGGTCCTTCGCGCTCCTGCCGCGCAGTGCCCCTCCCGCCTGCGGATCCACCGTACTGATCCGGGCCACTTCGGCCAGGAGCCGTTCGACGAGGCCGGGAATGATGTCCGGGCCGACCAGGACGTTCTGGTGGAGCAGCTCGGGGCGCTCCAGAACAGCCTTCCGAGGCCCGGTGCAGCGCTGCCTGGAATTGGTTACCTCGGCTATCTGGTCCGGAACCTGTTCGACACCGTGCGGCGTTCATCGGTTGGGCGGACCATGAAGCCAGTCAGCACCCGCTCCGACTCACCCCGCACGGCCCCGTCCTGGAGCGCCGCACCACCACCTCGCCGAACGAGCACGCGCCGCCGAGGCCCTTCGAGTGGGCACCACGACGGCGGCGCCGGCGCCGCTCCGGTCGGCTCCGCGCCGTGCCCGGCCTCACGTCCGCTTGAAGAATTCGACCTCCCCGACCGCGATGGGCCGCCCCTCGCCCTGACCGGATGCGGCCCGCAGCACGAGCCGGACGGAGACGACGTCGCTGATGCCGGTCCGCACGGTCTGCGGGCCCGGTTTGTCGGCGAGCGTCACCGCCTTCTCATGGACCTCGCCGTCCGTCGTGGTGACGATCAGATCGGCCCGAGTGGGCCTGCCCCCCTGCCGGAACTCCTGGGGTTCCTTCGACACACCGGTGTGCACCACGACGCCGACCAGTCGGAACGGCTTGTCGAAGACACAGGTCAAGGACGAGCCGAGCGCGGGCGCCCCCCAATACGTGTTGGTCACCCCGTCGATGGCCGCGGTCGCCGGATGACCGGGAGCGTGGGAGCTCGCGGTGGCCTTCGCCGGGCTGATCTCCGCCGTCCCGCCGAGCTTGTCCCGCACGTCCTCGAAGAGGTAGCGCCCGGCCGGCAGGAGCAGGAAGCCCGCGAACAGCACCCCGACGACCGCCAGCACCAGCAGGGTCCGCCGCAGCGCCCGGCCCGATCCGCCCCGCACGCGGCGGCGGAACGGCCACACCGTGCGCCACCACGGCAGTGGCTTCGGCTGCTCGCGGGCGTCCAGCGGCGCTGCGCAGCGTCGGCAGAACCGGCGTCCCGGAAGGTTCGGGGTGCCGCACGCCGGGCACGGCGGCCCCTCGGGGTCCTCCTCCGCTGCCACGGGCCTGACGACGGGGCGCCGGGCGATCGGCTCGGCCGGCCGTACCGCGACCACGGGCGCGTCCTCCTCCGCCGATGGTTCCGGCGGGACAGGGGTCGGCCGCGCCGGCCGCCGGGGCGGTTTTGGGGCCGCTGCGGGCACCGCCGGGGGCGGTACGGCGGACTCCGGCGCGCGCGACCGCGTCGGTTCCACCGGTGGTTCCGGGCGCGGGGAGGCCGGCGCCCCGGCCGCGGGGTCCGGGGCGACACCGGTCCCGGGAGAGGCCGGGGGCCGGACCGTCGACCCGGCCGTCGGCTCCTCCCGGGCGGCGGGTTCGGCCGGGTCGACGGGTTCCGCGGCGGGAGGGTTCCGCGGTGACTGGGAGGACCAGCCCAGATAGGAACCGCAGTTCCCGCAGAATTCGTCGCCCTCGCGGTTGGCCGCACCGCACGCCGGACACGAGCGCATCGGTCAGTCTCCTGTCTCTTCTGGCGGGCCCGGCAGGATCTCCACCCGGCACGTGAGGTGTACGGGGCACGACGCCGCGACGACGTCCAGGACACGGTTCGCGTCCACCTGGCCCCCGTGCGGCGCCCAGACCCGCACCAGCAGTTCGCCGGTCGGCGCCGGGGGCAACGCGGTTCCCGGCTCCGACGACCATCCGACGCCTCCGCCGTCACGGATGTCGGCGTGGACGCCGAAGCAGAGCCGGAGCTGTTCGATCAGGCCCCGGCGGGTGCCACGCCACCGGTGCAGCTCGACGGCCCGGGCGACGACGGCCCGCCGCAGCTCCGGCGGCAGTTCCGGATCGAGATCGGCGCCCACCCACGACGCCAGCCAGGGCAGGAAGTCGGCCGGGGCGAGAGCCGGATCGAAGTAGGCGGGAAGGTTGTCCAGGGTGGACAGGACGGGGGCCAGCACGGTGTCCAGGCCCGCGGTGAACCGCTGGGCCAGGTCGTCGTCCGCGTACAGCGCGGGCAGCATCCCGCCGATCGGGTAGCGGCTGGCGAGCCCCGGTACCGCGGCCCTGGTCATGAGCCCTCACCGTTCCCGCCCGCGGCGACCACGACCTGGTGCTGGTGCGAGAAGACCAGGGCACCCGCGGCGACGTCGATCCGCTCCTGCGCCGCCCCGCGCCGGCCGGTGATCGGGTCCGCCGGGAACAGCCGCACCTCCTCGACCAGGCCCACTCCCGGAACGTTCTGGAGCACCGCGAAGACCTCGCCGTACTGCACCGGCCTGCCGAACGGCCACCCCGCGCCGTCCGCCCCGCCCCGCAGGGGGTCGATGCGGCGGAACAGTGCCGCGAGCGCCTCCGTGCGGACCCGGTCCACATCCCCACCGGAGGCCACCAGCCTGGCGACCACGGTGACGCCCTGGTACGCGGGCGGCTCCACCACCAGCCGGGTCCCGATCAGCCGCCGTTCGTCGAGCCGCGCCGCGACCGCCGAGAGCACCGAATCCGACGGGATCAGCTGCTCGAACCGCAGGTTTCCGCCCTCGTCGGGGACCGCGTCGGGGACCACCAGGACCCGCACCGCGCCGCCCTCGCCCGCGGCGGCGGGCAGGCACCGGACCCTGCGCAGCGAGGGAGCGGCCTCGCGGGCGATGATCTCGTGATCCGCGGCCGTGACCGCCCGCTCCTGCACCCGGAGGATGTTGGGCGCCCGGACCTTCGCGTTCTCCACCGTCTCGCCGTCGACCCCGCCCCGGGCCGCCTCGCGATTGTTCACGCTCGCCACGTACGGCACCGAGCTGCGCAGCACATTGATGGCGCCCCGGGCGACGTTCCCGGCCGCACCACCGCCCGTCCGGTAGCGGGGGACCCGCAGCTGTGCGCCCTTCTCGGGCACGGCGCCGCAGGCGCGCATCGTCCCGTCGGGCTCGCGCACCTCGGGCGGGAACGCGAACTCGCCGGTGACGGCGTCGATCCGCACGTGACGGTCGTCCGGCCGGGAGGCACCGAAGTGCTCCACGGCGGTCCACACCTGCCAGCCCTCCGCGGAGGACACCTGGACCACCGGTGGCTCCCCGTCCAGCAGCAGCGGGGCTCTGCTCACGGAGAACCGCTGCCCGGCGACGCCCTCGGAGACGCCGAGCGGAACGTCCAGGACGGTCTCCGCGTGCTCCACGTCCGCGGTGCCGCCGACGGTGAACACCTCGGCCTCCCGGATCGTCGGCGACTCGGAGTAGAACGGCTGGCCCGGCTCCGGCGCGGTGACCCGGCAGCGCAGCCACCCCGCCCGGGTCCCCGCGGCCACCGACGTGGTGTGCCCGGCCGGGACGAACACGGTGACCTCGCCGGGCCTGTTCAGCCCGCCGGTGCTGTCGGTGCCGGTCCGGCACGTCACCCAGCGGGCACCGTCCCACGCCTCCCACACCAGCGGCGGCTGGCGCGGGTCGACGCCCACGCCCTCCACGCGGCTGTCCAGGCGTACGGCGACGATGCACCGGGGAACCGCGGTCGGCAGCCCGAACAGCACGGCGTCGCCCGGCTCCGGCCGGGTCTGGAAGCACGGGACGTCCTGGCCCGCACCGAGTGGTGCGGTGCGGTCGGTCTGCTCGCCCGACACCGGCGCGGTGACCAGCCGGACCAGCGAACTCGGCACGATGGGAAGGTCGTCGGGGAGGGAGAACACCACCGCCTCCTCGGCCTCGCCGCGTGAGGTGGCGACCTCGGTGCCCGCCGGGAGCAGCACGGTCTCCGGTTGCGGGGCCGACAGCCAGAAGTCGACCTCCGCCCGCGCCGCCGTCGGCGGGAACAGCGTGACGCCGAGCAGGTCGAGAAAGGCCGAGTAGTTCTTGTCCGGCACCCGGTTCAGCCGGTACAGCAACTGGTCGACCATGTACGCGAACGTCTCGATGAGCGTGACCCCGGGGTCCGACACGTTGTGGTCGGTCCACTCGGGGGTGCGCTGCTGGACGTACCGCTTGGCCTCGTCGACGAGTTGCTGGAAGCGCCGGTCGTCCAGGTTGGGCGAGGGCAGGGCCATCAGCGCACCCCCGCTTCCTCGGAGCCCTCGGAGGAGGGGATGGTGTAGAAGGGGAAGACGAGGTTGCGCAGGTCGTTCGTGGCACGCACGGTGTAGTGCACGTCGATGTACAAGGTGCCCTCCTCGACGGCGTCGAACGCGATCACCACGTCGGTCACCTCGATACGTGGCTCCCAGCGCTCCAGCGACGTGCGGACCTCGCGCGCGATGCGGCCCGCGGTGGCGCCGTCGCCGGGGGCGAAGACGTAGTCGTGGATGCCGCAGCCGAACTCCGGCCGCATCGGCCGCTCGCCCGGCGCCGTGCCGAGGATCAGCCCGATCGCCTCCTCGATCTCCTGGTCCCGCTCGACCATGCCGATGCCGCCCGTGGGACCGACCCGCAACGGGAAGCCCCAGCCGCGCCCGATGAAACCGCCGCTCACACCGGACCTCCGATCAGCACGTTGAACGCGCCGCTGACGATCTGCGCGCCGCAACTGGTGGTGTCCCGCATGCGGGCGGCCGGCAGCCCGCCGATCAGCACCTGACCGGTGAGTGCGGAGGCGGGGTTGGGCATGATGACGTTCCCGGGCCCGAGCGCGGCATGCGGGGGGACCACGCACACGTGCAGGCTGCCGACGACAGCCGCCGGTCTGCCGCCGATCAGCACGGTGGCCACGGCCGCGGCACCCGGTGGCGGGGTGCCGATGAGGCCGCCGTGAACGGTGGAGTCGCCCGTCCGGGCTGCAGGGGGCATGGTCGCTGTTCTCCTTGCTGCGAAAGGACTTCGGCCGCAGTAACGGGCCTCGTCGGGACGTCAGTTGATCCGGATGAGCTTGGCCTTGAGGACGGCGAGCAGGCCGCCGTCGACGGTGACCCCCGTCCTGCCGTTGACGGTCACCGAGCTCCCCTTCACGTTCACCTCACCCGTGCCGGCGTCGAGCGTGATGCCGGACGCGGAAAGGGTCACGGAGCTCAGCACCCGGGTGCCGCCCGGGGCGAACACCTTCAGCGCGATCTCGTTCCGCCGCTCGTCCAGCGTGACGTCGAGCCGCTTGTCACCGCTGGCCAGCCGGACACCGGACGGTCCGCGCGGGCTGTCCAGAAGTTCCAGCCGGTGCCCGGAACGGGACACCAGCGAACGGCGGTTGACCTTGCCGCTGGTCGGATCGACCAGCGGCACATCGTGGGGCGACGGCTTGTCGACCCCGTTGTAGAGGCCGCCCAGCACATAGGGGCTGTCCAGCAGGCCCTGCTCGAATCCGACCAGCACCTCGTCGTTGACCTCGGGACTGAACACACCGCCGCCGCCCTGGCCGCCCCACTGCACCGTACGGACCCAGTCGGACACGTAGGTGTCGTCGAGCCAGGGGAACTTCAGCCGGACCCAGCCCCGTTCGCCCCTGCCCTCGCGGATGTCGGTGACCACGCCGATCGCGAGGCCCGGTATGCGCGGACCGCGCGCGGGCGCGTTCGCGCCACCGGCCAGTCCCGCCAGGGAGCGGTCGGGAGCGGCGCTCACCAGCACGGTCGTGCGGTAGCCGCCGTTCGGCTCCAGGACGTGGTGCGCGGCGGTCGCCGTGTAGCGGCCGGAGAACGCGGGCCCGACGTTGCCGAGCGCCACCGGCTCACCGGCCCGCAGATGGGGGTTCCCCTCGGCGACCGCTTCGATCTCCCCGAAACCGGAGCTCACCGAGGAGGCCAGGGAACCGGCGACGGCCGTGGCCTCGGCCTGGGTCCGGTACGGGGTGTCGGCGACCGTCAGCCGGGTGCCCGACCCGAACGCGCCGGCCGCCCGCGAAGGACTCATCCCGGGGGACACCGTGTCGCTGCGCACGGACTGCTCACGGGCCACCAGCCGCGTCTTGGTCTCCACGTCCCAGCCACGCACCTCCACGTCGTGCGCCCCGTCCGCGCCGGTCAGCACGGCCCGCAGGGCCAGCAGATTGCGCCCGTACTCGAGAACCATCGGGTTCCGGGCGGCGGAGGTGTCGGGCGAGGGCGCCGAAGCGGCGGGCTTCGGCTTCACGAACTGCAACAGGCCCCGGTCGTCCACCCGTACGTGTGCGCCGCTCTCGCCCGCGAGGTACTGGAGAAACTCCCAGTCGGAGACGTTGGGCTGGGTCAGCTGCTTGTACGTCACGGGGGCGGCCTCGATCCTTCCACAGGCGAGCCCGGCGCCCGCGGCCACCTTGCGGACGATGTCCGCGGTCCTCATGTTGCGGTAGGCCACCACCTTCCGCCCGCGCTGCAGGCGGTGGGCTTTGGAGAAGGCCCGGACGACCGTGAACGAACCAGTGGTGTCGCTGTCCAGCTCGACCGCCGTGACCTCGCCGGTGAACAGCCGCTCGCGCGCCCGTTCCTGCACGGTGACCACGGATATGTTCAACGGGGTGCCGATGGTGAGCCCGGTGGCGGTGAGCAGTTTGTGATCGGGGTCCCGGTATGTCAGCACGGCGGTGTCCGGCAGGCCGACGTTCTCGTCGACCACGCAGCTCACCAATTGCGCCGCCCAGACAGGGGGCAGCTCACCGGGGGCCTCGATGATCGGATCGGCGGCGAAGGAGCGGCCGGGGGCGGTCACCGGCCGCCCTCCGCGGCGGGGGCCTCCAGGCCGGGCACGACCAGCTCCCGGCCGGGGACCAACTGCATCGGGTCGTCGATGTCGTTGGCGTGGGCGATCGTGCGCCACGCGGTGGCGTCGCCGTACTCCCGCCAGGCGAGCAGCGGCAGACTGTCACCGACGACGACCCGATGGGTGCGCCGCGCCTCCCGCGAGCCCGATGTCGGGTTCTGGCCGGGCGTCTCGCTGCTCGCCTCCTCGATCGAGAGGGAACAGGTGGCGCGCAGCGGCTTCCCGTCGACGTCGAAGAGCGTGTACGAGATGGACAGGCTGGACATCACACCGTCGAACGAGGTCGTCCGGGACGTGCCCCAGTCGAAGCGCACCCAGGGGCTGGCCGGCGTCTTGCGGGCCAGGCTGTTCGGGGTGGGCGCACACGCCAGCATCAGCTGCTCCACCGCCTTCTCCACCGAGTTGTCATGGGTGGCCGTGGCGTCGAGGAAGACCTCCATGGACAGGGTCCGGGGTCCGCTTCCCACGAACTCCGGCAGCGCGGACTGCTCGGCCATCCGGGACGGCGTGCGCCGCCATTCGGTGCTCTTGTTCAGCGACAGCCGTGCCGGGTTGAACTGCAAGGTGAGCTGGGCGATCCTCCCGCCCGGCTTGGCGCCGACCTCCGCCGGCGGCTCCATGATGGTCAGCTGGGCGCGAGCACGACTCGTGCGGGCGACGGGTGACATCGCGTTCCTCCTTCCGGGACTTACGGCCTGGGGACCGATAGGGAGCGGGCTCGCGCCGCCCTGCGACTCCGCTTGCGGCGTTGTCGTCGGTTGTCGATGCGCCGCATCGACTCCCTCCTCCGCCTTGCAATGAAGCCGCATGACGACGCTCCCTGATCCACTCCCTTTCGCTCCCCAGGTCGTCAGCGTGTGACGAACGGGACTTCACGTGTGACGGACCGCTGGTGTCCGCAGGCGATCCGGTGAAGCTCAGGAGGGCTCCAATCCCTCGTGCGCGATCTCCAGCGTCTCGATCGCCGGCTGGGAGCTGGCGGGATCGAAGGAGGGGCCCTGCCAGCGCACCGGCACGATGCCCTGTACCTGCCAGCTGATGATGCGGCTGAGGTCGGGGCGGAGCGCGACGATCTCGCCGTCCTTGCGCTCGACGCGCTGGATCGTGTCGTTCAGCCACCGCGCGATCTTGAGCGTGTCGGTGGTGACCGGGCGGGTCAGTGTGATGTTGGTCCAGGTGATCCGCCCCGGCAACTGCCAGGTGAAGCCGTTGTTGCCGCCCTCGGCGTACTGCTCCAGCTCCACCTCGGCACCCAGGCCCGAGCAGGTGTGAAAAGCGCCCAGGTCGTTGCCTCCGATCACCAGCTTGAAGAACACGCTCGTCGCGAAGATGTTGTCCGTCATGTGCTTTTTCTTCTTCTCTGCTGTTTCCGAGTGCGTTGCCGGGCGGGAGCGTTGTCAGCGGCGGCCGTCGTACAACCGGCCGGTGCGTTCCCGGCCCCGGCGCAGGTCCGCGCGGATCAGGCGGCTCACCGGATCGAGCAGGCGACGTGCCAGTTCCTCGATCTCCGCGCCGGTCACCCGCTGCGCGGCCGGAGCCGCCGCCTCGGGCGGGTCGGCCGGCCCGGTCCTTGCCGACGGACCGGCGGGCTTCACCGGGGCCGCCCTGACCGGAACGCCGGTGATCCCGGCTTCGGCCGCCGCGCGCTGCACGGCCCGCGCCGCGGCTCCCGGACCGTTCGTTCCGGCGGCCGGAGCGGGCGCGGGACGCGGTGACTTCGGCACCCGCACCGAGAGGGCCGGTGCTCCGCCCGGCACGGCGCCGTCTCCGGGCGCCGGACCGGTGAACGCGGGTCCGGCGGACTCGGGCACCACCGGCATCGCCATCCGCTGTACGGCCGGGGCGGCCGGCCCCGGCCCGCCCGTCGCGGGCGGATGCGGCCGCACCACGGGAACCGGCCGGGTGGCGGACGGCGCGGACGCCCTGGAGAGGGACGTCGACGCGTGCGATACGGACGAAGCCCCGGGGGAGGACGGTGACGTGTACGGGAGAGTCGGTGCGGGGAGCGGCGCCGGGGGCGGCGGAGCGGCGACGCGGGCGGGGCGGGATTCCCCGTGCTCCCGCGTCGGCGGGCGGGGGGCGAGCGGGGACGGCGTGGTCGGCCCGCCACCCGCCGAACGCTGCACGAGCCGCAGGAGGGAGCCGCCGACCCATGGCCCGCGACCCGTCCGTCCGGCACCGGTCGCGGGCCCCGCCCCGTCGCCGTCCGGTGCGGGGCGAGCGGGACCACCGGACGCCGTCCGGCCCGAAGGCGCTCCGCTCCGAGAAGCAGCGGGCCCGGGGTTTTCGGACACCGAGCGCTGGACGGTCCCACCGGGCCCCGGCCCTTCGGGTGCTCGTCGCGCGCGCGTCGGCGGTCCGGGCGCCGCCTTCCTGCCGTCGGCGTGGGTCCGGTGCGGCGGGACGGGCACGGCGGTTCCGGCGTGCGGATGAGGGGCCGTCGGTCGGGGAGACGCACCGGTCGACGGCCGGTGCTGTCCGCGCGACGCACTCCCGGGCCCCGGTGGCGGCACGGTGGCCCCCGGCTGCGGCACGTCACGACGCCACGTGGCTGCCACGACCGGCCGGGCCGTGCCGCCGCCCGCCGTCGTCACCGGGGCCGAGAAGCCCTCGGCCGAGCCGGTGCTGACCTCCAGTGCCCTGCTCGGGAGCAGGGCACGCGACCGCTGGACCACGGGTGCCTGCTCCCCGGCATCGACGGTGGGTCCGTGGGCGCCTGTCGGCGCCCGCTCCGGAGGGATGCTCCGGACACGTACCGGGACGGCGGGAGCCGAAGGAACCGGAGGAGCCGGGGGAGTCCGGGGCGTGGAGGGAGAGGATCCGGTGGCGGACGCGTTCGTGGGCGTACGGGTGTCCGCCGCGCGCTGGACGGCCGCCGGGCCCGGTGCGGCCGAGGAGGGAGCTGCGGACGCGGGAGAGGACAGCACGGGCATCCCGGAAGGCCCGTCCGGCCGCGTCGGTGTCCGTACGGGCCCGGCCGGTGCGGACGGCGGGGGAGCCGAGGGCTCCCCCGCCGGCGTCGTACCCCGCCCTGGCCCCATGGCTCCCGGGTGCGTCCGACGGCGGTCACCGAGCAGGGGAGCGTCGTCCCGGAGCCTGGCCGTCGAGGGGAGCGAGGGGAGCGGGGCACCGATCCCGCTGCGGGTACGCCTCGGCGAGCCGGTCCCGCCGGGCGGTGGTGGTGCCGACGCCCCGGCAGGCCCCGAGGGCTTCGACGGCTCGTGCCCGGCGGGCTCCTGGGACCGTTCCCGCCCGGGGGACGAAGCCCGTTCCCGAACCGGTGCCGACTGGAGGGACGGGGACGACCGGGGCGTTCGGGACTGCTCCGCGGCGCCGGGCCGAGGGGACGGTCGCGGGCGCGCGGGTGGTGCGGTCGCCTCCGGCGGACGTGCGGTCACCGGGTCCGATGCCTGCGATGTCTGCCGTTGGAGTACGGCCATGCCCGGTTCGCGCCGTTCCGCCGGGCCGGACGGTACGGCCCCGTCCCGCCCCGCGGGGTCGGCGGGCACGGCCCCGGAGGGCAGTTCCCGCAGCGGCCTGCCCAGGGCGGGTCGCACCGTCGTGACGTCGGGGGGCCCGGCGGAGCCGCCCGGTGAGGGTGCGGTGTCGGATACGGGCGCATCCGCACCGGGGCGGCCCGGACGGTCGGACGTGGTCCGCTGGACGGCGCCGTCGCCGGTGACGGGGGCGGACGGCGCGGATCTTGCGGCGGGCGGGATTCCGGTGATGTGCCGCAGCGGCATCGCCGGGCGCCGGGCGACGATCAGCGGCGGAGCGGTCCGCCGGGGGCGCACCGCGGCGGGGCGGGTGCGCTCGGGTGCGGCCGGTGCCGGTGCGGCGCTCTCGGCACGCCGCGATGCCGATGCCGATGCCGATGCCGGTGCCGGAGCGGGCCCCGGGCCTTCGGCCGATGCCGCAGGCTTCGTCGGGGGCGTCCCCGACGTGGCTCCGGGGGCGGTCGCGCCGCTCACGCGAGCGGCGCGACTCGGTGTTCCAGGACCGGAGGAGGCCGGAGGCACCGGAGCGCCCGACCGCTGGACGGTCGCCGACCCCCGCCTCGCACCGGTCGTTCCCCGGCCGACCGGGCCGCCCGCCGCGGGCGGCAGGTCCACGGCGGGCTCGGCGCTCCCGTCCGTAGCGGGCCGGGCGGCGCGCAGGAGCAGCGGTCCACCGTCGGACACCGTACGCGCGCCCGCGGGGCGGGTGACCCCGCTGATGAGACCCACCGGCGCGGACGGCATCACGGCGTGACCGAGCTCGCCGCCGAATGCGACGTTCTGCCACGAGGCGAGGCCGCACCTGAACCGCAGCCCGTCGCTCACCCCGATCGAGGACCGGGCCACGGTCACCGTCGGCGGCGCGACCTGCCGCCAGCCGCCGTCCCAGTCGCCGTCCCGCCCATCGGCCCGGCCGGCGCCCGGGTCGGTCCCGGTCGTCGGCCCGCCACCGGCTTCGTCCCCGCCCCGGGAGGGGGCGTCGGACCGCGTGCGGTCCGCTCGGCGGAACCAGTCGCCGAACCCCATACGATCACCCGCCTTCGTTGACGCGGGTGTTGATCCGCGCTATCTCCCGGACCCACTGCTGACGCTCGCCGTGGGTGAGGTCGAGAATGTCCTCACGCTGCCAGTGGAAGTGGTAGGCGACGTACGCGATCTCCTCCCGCAGGCGGGGAAGCGCGTACGTCACGATTCCCCCAGGCGCCCACCCGAGAGGTCCACCTCGAACGAGCCGTGGCACAACGGGCACGTCACAGCGGCGTGCGTGTGACCCTCGCTGTTGATCCGCCGGTAGAAGTCCTGCAGGAACGCCACGTCGGTGGCGTACATCCGCTCGACCACCCCGGCGTGCACATCGGTGATGGTGCCGAGCCGGGTGATCACCTGACTCAGCAGCACCACGCTCAGGTACGCGGGGTTCTCCTTCACCCGCAGATCGATCTGCGGGCGCAGCTCGTCCCGTGCCGTCGCGAGCCGCATCGAGCCCTGCCGGTGCACCTGGCCCTCGTCGTCGACGTAACCGCGCGGCAGCTCGAACTCGAACTCCGTGCGCAGGTCCTGGCGTTCCCGTTCCCGCGCGGCTGGCGGCGCGGGGGCCTCCTCGCGCGCGGCGGACGGGGCCGCCGCGAGGGTGTCGAGGACTTCGTCGAGCCCGCCCGACGTAACGGTCCTGCGCCTCATTCGACCACGATCTCCTCGAAGGTGATGGTGACCGTCTCGGTGGCCGCGCTGGACTCGCCGGCCTTCAGCGACGGGCCCTCCCACTTGCTGGCCCAGCCCTGCATCAGCTGGATGCGCCGGACCGTGTCGCCCTTCGAGTCCTTGATCTCGATGGTGAGGTTCTGGCGCGCGGCGTCGACGGCCCCCTTGTTGAGGGTCTCCTTGATCCAGTTGGTGAACTCGCTGCTCTTGTCGATCCCGCGGGTGATCGTCACCTCACCCGCCTGGCGGGCGCCGGGCTGCTTGCGGATGATCTGCTTGCCCTCGGCGGTCACCTGACGGACCTCGACGACTTCCTCCTCGACGGTCAGACCACTGACCTCCTGGATCGACTCGACGAGATAGCCGCCGAGCTGCACGCCGAAGACGTGGGTGGAAAGAGCGTCGCCCTCTGCCATGACTCTGTGTCACCTGTTCCGTTTGCGGACCCTGCCGGGTCACTCGTTGACAAGGCTGGTGCTGTCGGAGAACTGCGCGAGGCGGAAGACCACGAACTCGGCGGGCTTCACCGGCGCCACGCCGATCTCGCACACGACCTGACCGAGGTCGATCGACTCCTGCGGATTGTTGTCGCGGTCGCACTTGACGTAGAACGCCTCCTCGGCCGTGCGGCCGAAGAGAGCGCCCCGGCGCCATTCCTCGGTGAGGAAGGCGGTCACGTTGCGCCGGATGCTGGACCACAGGCGGTCGTCGTTCGGCTCGAACACCACCCACTGGGTGCCCAGGAGGATCGACTCCTCCAGGTAGTTGAAGAGGCGGCGCACGTTGAGGTAGCGCCAGGCGGGGTCGGACGAGAGCGTGCGGGCGCCCCAGATCCGGATGCCGCGGCCGGGGAAGGCGCGCACGCAGTTGACGCCGATCGGGTTCAGCAGGTCCTGCTCGCCCTTGCTGAGCCGGATCTCCAGGTCCAGCGCGCCGCGGATGACCTCGTTGGCGGGGGCCTTGTGCACGCCGCGCTCGCCGTCGCTGCGCGCCCACACGCCGGCGACGTGACCGCTCGGCGGCATCAGGGAGTTGCGGCCGGCCGCCGGGTCGAAGACGTTGATCCACGGGTAGTACACGGTCGCGTAGCGCGAATCGAACCCGGTGTCGTCGTTGCGCCAGGTACGGACCCGTTGTGCGCTCATGCCCGGCGGAGTGTCCAGCACGGCGACCCGGTCGCCCATCTGCTCGCAGTGCGAGATCAGCGCGAGCTGAACGGCCTTGACGCCCTCGGCGTCGATGTCCCCGCGCTGGTGGGCGCTCATCAGGTCCGGCACGGCGACCATGGTGATCTCGTCGATCGCCTCAAGCCCCGCGAGCCCCGTGCGCTCCGACGCGTCTCCGACGAACTCGGCCGGGCCGATGCGCACGGCGCCGGTCCCCGGGCCGGAAGCGGCGGGCGAGAGCGGGAGGACCTGGTTCTCGGGCCGGCTCTGGGCCGTGCCGGGCTGCTCGACCACCTCGATCAGCTTGGACTGGCGGGCCTGGGTGACCAGGTAACCCTTGACGCTCTTGCGGGTGGAGACGTCGAAGGTCTCCACCACCTTGCCGGACTGCCGCACCAGCAGCCTGAACCGGTCCTCCGGAGGGTTCTCCCCCTCGGCGTCGGCGACTTCCACCGAGAGATCGCCACTCGTACCGGGCCGTGCGGACACCAGGAAGCCGCCGAGAGCGGCGGAGGCGGCCGCCGCGGTGGCGGATCCGCCCGCCGAGTCCTGAGCGGGGCCGCCCACGCGCACGACGTAGGCCGCGCCGCCGCCGTTGGCGAAGTATCCGTGGACCGCGAGCGTCAGGTACGTGTCGGGCGCGTAGGTGCCGAAGGTCTGGACGTACTGGTCCCAGCTGGTCACCAGCGTCGGCCGGTGGAAGGGGCCGGTCTCCGCGAAACCGACGAAGGCTGCGACCGCCGTGCCGACGCCCTCGATGGGCCGTGCTCCGGACTGCACCTCCTCCACGTATACGCCGGGGGTGAGGTACGACGGCATGCTCGCTCCTTCGGGTGGTCGTCCGGTCGACGCCCAGTCTTGTCGGGCCGCCCCGGCGGGCAGTAGGCCTCGGAGTCCTGGGCACGGGGCAACGACGCTGCCTTTCCAGGCACCCGGGCGACGGGGAATTCTTCCCCGTGCGGACGTGCGCGACGGGCTCCCCGGGCCCGGCTCGAAGCGGTTCCCTCGGCCCGCGGGTCCGATGCGGGATGAACTCGGGTTCGGAGAACGGGGTATGACGGCCGGTCGACCAGTCGGCCAGTTGGCCCGTCGGCTGCCCGGTCACCGGACATACGGATGCCCGGACCCGGTGAACGACGGTGAATGAAGGCAGGCGAGGCCGGCCCCTGCCGGGGCACCGGAACCGCTCGTGGGCGTCCGTACCGAGGGCGGTCGCGTCGTCCCGGCGGGCGCGCGAGCGCGGCCGCGACACATCGGCGCGTCCGTCGGACGGTGCCGGCGCGCTGGTGCGGCCGCCCCTCCACTGCGCCCCACGTCGTCCGACGGCGCCCCCCGCCTCCGCGGTCGGCGGGGCGGCCCGTGGTCGGACCCCGGTTGAGGGGCGATCACTATCGGCCAGAGTGGTCGCGCGTGATCGGTCGACCGACCGGGCTCCTCGCGGCCGGAGGAGCCCGGCGGACCAGCACCGGCGCTCGTGCGCTGCCCACCCGGAAGACGGCGGGAGAAAGCGGCGGGCATAGGGATCCGGGCGCTCATCGCCCGTGGTGGTTTCGCGGGTGTCGCGCGTCCGCATCACCGGGGCGTGCGGGGAACGGGTTTCGCCGACAGTCGGCAAGCCGGGTTTCCCCGGGTCGGAATTTCTGCTGTTCTCGTCCCGCACGGGGGGAAGTGGGAGGGCCCGGCGCTTTGTTCTACGGTGCGAGGTCGCTCAGTATGCCGCTGACATTGAGTACCTGGTGGCATCCCGATGCCTGGGTTCCGGTAGCTGGAGTGCCCGGCTTGTCGCACGTCACGGAAGCGGTGACCGCGGCGTTCTCCGGAATCTGGATGGGGGTGACCCAGTGATAGTCCTGATTGCGGAAGGTCTCCAGGGCGATGGTGGTGACCTTCCGGTTCCCGAAGGTGATGGTCAGCACCCCTTCGTCGCCCTGGAAGTTCGCCACCACGAGGTCCGTGACGCCGAACACCTTCCCCCTGGGCACCCGGTACGTCCGCTTCTTCTCGGCCCCGGCCCCGGTCTGGACGTCGATCGTCTCCGATATCTGCTGGTTGCCGCCGGCGCCGGTGCCCGTCGTCGAGCCGGAACCGCCCGAACCGGAACCGCCGGGCCCGGTGGACTGGCCGGGATTGGGCTCCTGGCCTCCGTCCTGCCCCTGACCGCCGGTCGGATCGCCCGAGCCACCGGCCGAAGTCGCGCCCTGCTGACCGTTGCCCGGCCTCTCCTTCTCCGCGGCCTCGGTCACCGCCTGTTTCGCGGTGCTTTGCACCGCGGGCCGGACCAGCGCGAACCATGCGAGCAACAGGGCGAGCAGCGCGGCCAGCACGATCAGCAACCACTTGGGGAGCACCGGCAGTTGAGCGAACTCGCCGGACAGCGTCTCCGGCGGGCGGGGGTGCTCGTCCTCGGCATCCCCTTCTTCCTTCTCGGCGGCCTCGACCTCGAACGGCCAGGTGGCCGGCTCGCCGAACCAGATCAGCTTCCGCGCCCGCAGCCGCAGGCCCGTTTCGGCGGACTCGCCCGGTTCCAGGTGCTGTTGGCCCGGGGAGAAGGCGAGGCGGAGTTCCTCCCCGGCCTGTGTCCCCGTGAGCGCGACGTCGACCGGGGTGTTCCCCCTGTTCTGCACCGAGGTCCGGAACCGGGCGCCCAGCCAGCCGCGGCGTCGACGGGGGTCCAACTGGGCCCGGAGCTCATGGAAGGGCTCGACGACCACCGTGGCCTCGGGGACCGCCACCGACTCGGGACGCTCCGCGGGCAGGACGCGTACCCCCAGGGGCGTCTCTCCGGCCCGGACCTCGGGAGAGCGGGGCGGCGCGAGCCGCACGGTCACCACCTCGGAAGTGCCCGGATAGAGCGAGACACGCGCCGGCTCCACGGTGCTCCACGCGGCGCAGTCGCCGACCACTTCGAGCGTGTAGGCCTCGACGATGTCGCCGTCGTTGCGCACGGTCAGGGCCGTCGTCGCCTCGGCGCCGGGAGACACCGTCACCGTGGACATTTCGAATTCGGCAGATGTGGTCACGATGCGACGCTAAGCCGCGGACGCGGTGGCACAGCAGAGACGCGAGGGCAACGAACGGGCAGGGCTTGTGCCCCGGCGGCCCAACGGCACGGTGTCCCCGAACCCCTCTCCCGGGCCAGGTCCCCCTGACGGAATCCGGCCTGAACGGGAAGGCGACCGGCATACCGAGCAGTAGCACCTGAGGAAGACGAGCACGGAACGATGACGACGACAGACGTGAACGACGGAGCGGTGACGCAAAGGCAGTTCCGCAGGCCCACCGCTTCGGAACGTGCCGCCCAGCGCAGCGCGAGGAAGGCCCCGCCGGGCAGGGTATCCGTAGCGGTGTACGCGGAGGACCTGATCCTTCAAACCGGCGTGATCCACCAGTTGCGCCCGCGTCCCGAGATAGAACTGGCGGCGGAGTCCGAGGCCGACCGGGCCCAGGTCTCCTTAGTGGTGGTGGACATGGTGGACGAGCCCACCGTCCGGCTCCTGTCCCGCCTCCAGCGCAACACCGCGACCCGCACCGGACTTGTTGTCGGTTTCTTCGAATCGGGCGCGCTCCAGACCCTGATCGAGTGCGGTGTGGCCGCCGTGCTCAGGCGCGGGGAGGCCGACCAGGACCGTCTCGTCCACCTGGTGACGGCCATAGCCAACGGTGAAGGCGTACTCCCGGGCGATCTGCTCGGAAAGCTCCTCGCCCACGTCAGCAGCCTTCAGCGCTCGGTCCTCGACCCCCGGGGGCTCTCGCTCTCCACCCTCACCGCACGGGAGGCGGAGATGATCCGGCTGGTGTCGGAGGGCTTCGGCACGGCGGAGATCGCGCAGAAGACCTCGTACTCCGAACGCACCGTCAAGAACGTGCTGCACGAGATGGCGACACGGCTCGAACTGCGCAACCGGGCACACGCCGTCGGCTACGCCATGCGGCACGGACTCATCTGAGTCCCGCCTCGTGCTCCCGTGCGGACGGCGTGGCCGACGCCGCCGCACGGGAGCACCCCCGCGTTCCCGGAGCCGGAGAGACGGACGCAAAGGGCAGCGGCTCCTTCCCCCGATCCGGGTACTCGGGGCCTGTTCCCGGCCGCGAGTGCGCGGGATGCTGGTGAGGGGAGCGTCATCAAACAGACTGTGAGGTGGGCCGTGACCGGCACTGCTGGCCCGGCGAGGCGGGCCCGGCTGCACCGACTGGCGGGCGTGGTGGTGCTGTTGGCACCGCTTCTGGTTGCGGGCTCCGCATCCGCGCCGCAGGGTGCGCCGAGAGTCGCCGCCGCGGCGGACGAAGCGCCGGCGGACGCCGGCCGGATCGCCTTCGCCGGTACCGGGCACCGCAGCCTCGGCCGGGTCTCCCCGTCGGACACCGGCACCAGCGACCCGCTGTTCGGCACCGGACCGACCCACTACGACCAGGACCCCTCCGCGCGCGGCGGGGCACTGGTCTTCACCAGCCTGCGCGACACGGCGCGCCCGCAGGTGTACGTGCGCGAGGCCGGCGGAACGGTGCGCAGACTCACCACCGACCGTGACGCCGCCCACCCCGAACTCTCCCCGGACGGGCGGACCGTGGTGTTCGACTCCGCGGAGCCGGGGCCCGGCGGCAGGGTCCAGCACGACCTGTGGACGGTGGGGGTCGACGGATCCGGCCTGCGACGGCTGACGGAATCGGACACCGACGAGACCCATCCGACGTTCTCCCCGGACGGCACCCGGATCGCGTACTCCGCGGACGGCGACCTTCTGAGGGGCCGACAGATATACGAACGGCCCGTGTCCGGCGGCCGGGCGACCCGGATCAGCGACGGGCCGCGCGGCGACGCGACCGAACCGGTGTGGAACCCGGTGGACGACGACACCCGTCGCGCCCGCGTCGCGTACACGCTCACCGAGGACGAGGAGACCGGCCCCCGCCTGCGGGTGACCGAGGGCCTCGGGAACGACCGCCCCCTGCTGGCCGGTGTCCAGGCCGGCTGGCGCACCCGCTCCGCCGCCTGGCTGCCGGACGGGAACGACCTGGTCTTCCTCAGCCCCGACACGACCTGCGGGTGCAAGGACTACGACCACGTCTACCGGGTGACCTCCTTCGGCGAGAACGAGCCCGGCCTGGTGCTGGGCGAGGACCGTGAGGTCGAATCGCCCACCTGGACCGGGCCGATGGACTCCGGGACCGTCGTCGTGACCCGGCGGACCACCCAGAAGGCGCACGTCGTGACGCTCCAGGACGTCAGGCAGGACGGATCGGACCCGCGGGACCTCGGACTCACCATCCTCAAGGAGGACCCCGAGGCCGACACGAACGAGGACCCCGCCAAGGACCCCCTGTTCGATCCGGCGGACGGCTACGACCCGTGGACCGAGAGGCAGAGCTACACGCCGGACGGCCGCCGTATCGTGGTGACCGTCTTCGGCAACGGCGAGGGCGGGCCCCCCGAACAGATCTGGCTCGCCGACGCCGACGGCTCGAATGCGGCTCCGATGAAGCTGGCCGGACGCGGACCCGGCGACTGGGACACCGACCCCGCCTTCTCCCCGGACGGCACCAGACTGGCGTTCACTCGGTCCTCGCCCGGCAGGGTCGACGGGAAGCCGGGGCCGAGCAGCATCCTGATCGCGGACGTCGCCACCGGGGAGATCGTCGGCAGGATCGTTCCGCCGGAGGGGCAACTGGCGGGCAGCGACGCCCAGCCCGCCTGGTCGTCGGACGGCACCACCCTCGCCTTCACCCGCAACCACGTGATCCGCGGACTCGGCGGCATCAAACACGTCTGGACCGTCCCGGTGAACGCGCTCGACCAGCAGCGGGACCTCAGCGTCACCGCCTGCCCCGGTGAATGCAAGATCATCGACGACAGCCCGGCGTTCTCCCCCGACGGGACCCGGATCGCCTTCAACCGCAAGGACGGCGGTGGCCGGGTCAACGAGCGCAACGGAATCCTCGTGACCTCGCCCACCGGAGAAGGGTGCCGGGTGCTGCTGCCGTCCGCCCAGCGGGACAACCCCGACGCCTGCGGGCAGGAGCTTCCCGACACCACGCGGAGCGGCCCCTTCCAGCCCCGCGACGTGGCCTGGTCGCCGGACGGACGGCGGCTGGTGCTGAGTTCGCGCCGGACGGTCGAGGCGAACTCCCGGGAGCGGCTGAAGATGCTCGACCTCGAAACCGGCGACCTGAAGCCGCTGACGAACGGACTCGCCGGGCGTCAGAAGGAGCCCGCGTTCCAGCAGTCGGTCGACCTGGCACTGACCGCCCCGCCCACCGGCCCCGCGGTGGAGGCCGGCTCCTCCGGGGAGGTGACGGTCACCGTCACCAACCGGGGCCCCGCGCCCTCGCCCGGCACCGTCTTCACCGCCGACCCGCCGTCCGGCGTGCGGCTGGACAGGATCACCACCCCCGTCGGTACTTGCTCCACCGAGTCGCCGCAGTGCGACCTGGGCGTGCTCCGGCCGGGCGAGAGCGTGGACGTCACCGTCCGGCTGACCGGGGTGACCACGGGGGACCAGCGGATCGGCTGGTCGGTCACCGGCGCCGTACTGGACCCGAACCCCACGGACAACGCCACCGCGACCGTCGTCCCGGTCCGGGATGCGCCGGCACCCACCCCCACTCCCACCCCGACCCCCACCCCGACGACCACGCCGCCCGCGCCCCCACCTCCGCTGCCGCCCGAACCCGAGGCGGGACCCGGCGTCGTCGTACGGGCCCAGCCCAACCCCGGCTTCGTCGGCGGCCGGGTGGTGGTGACCTACACCGTGCGCAACGGACGGAACGCCCTCGCCACCGGCCTGCGGCTGAAGCTCGGCCTGCCCGCACGCGTCCCGGCGGGCCCGCTTCCGGCGGGCTGCACGGCCGGGGTGTGCACACTGCCCGACCTGGCTTCAGGAGCCTCCACGGTGGTCCGGGTCGTGCTCACACCCGACCGGGCACTGAGGACGACCATCACCGGCACGCTGACCACGACCGGTACCGACGCCGACACCCGCGACAACGTCGCCAGGAGCCCGCTGCGCATTCTCCGGCCCCACATCGTCGCGGTGCCCGCCGTCGGCAAACCGGGGTTCGTCACCTCCGTACGGGGCAAGGACTTCCCGCCGGGAGCCCCGGTGAGGCTCACCTGGAAACCGGGGATCACGGCGACCGCGCCGCCCACCGTCCCGCGCGCGGACGGCACCTTCATCGCGCAGCTGCTGATCCTGGTGAAGGACCGGACGGGACCGCGCACCATCACCGCCACGGGACCCGGGTTCAGCCCGGCCACCACACCGTTCCTGGTGGTCGTCGGCGCCATCGTCCCGCCGGACGAGGTGGGGCGCCGGTGATCCACGAAGTCGACGAGGGACTCCGGCTGTTGCTGGTCGAGGCCGGTCTCCAGGAGAGCGGCGTCGACCTGGTCTTCGAGGCGCCGACGAAGGACTGGGCCGCCCGGCGCAACGCCCCCACGGTCAGCGTCTTCCTGCACGGCATCCGCGAGGACGCGACCCGGCGCCGCACCGGCACCGCCGAGGAGCACGACGAGGAGGGAATGGTGGTCGGCCGGCGCACCCCGCCGCGCTGGTTCGAGCTGACCTACCTGGTGACCGCCTGGACCAACCGTCCGCAGGACGAACACCGGCTGCTCTCCGAGGTGTTGCGCTGCCTCGTACGGTCGAGCGCGCTGCCCGCCCGGACGCTCACCGGCAGCCTCGCGGAACTGGGCCTGACCGTGGAGATCGAGGCGGCGGGCTCGGGCGCCGACCGGCAGTCCACCGCCGACGTGTGGTCCGCGCTCGGCGGCGAGCTCAAGGCGGCGATCGACCTGCGGGTGTGGGCGCCGCTGGAAGGCGAACGGACGTCCGCCGGCCCGCCGGTCACCGAAGGGCTGGTGGTGCGGGCCGCGCCCGCACGGGACGGCGAAGGGGTGGAACCGGGGCGCAGGCTGCGCTACGACGGGGCGTCCGATCCCGGTGAGCAGGGCTTCGCCGCGGAACGCGAACGGCAACTGCCGCCCGGCCGCCGCAGGCGCGGGAGTGCGGCTCGATGACCACGGCACAGGACACCCGGACCGTCCGTGAACTGCCCGGCGCCCCGACGGCCGTCGAGGAACTCTGGGAGCGGTTGGTCCACGTCGAGCAGCGGGTCAGGAACGCCGTCGCGGCCCGGCGGGCCGTCGACCCGCAAGCGGACGACCCCTACCGGGGGCAGTACCTCACCTCCGAGGGTGCCGAACGGATCCTGGCGGCCCGCGACGCGTTCGGGCCGGTGCCGGAGTACGCGTCCCGGCCCGGCCCGGACTCGCCGCCCGGGAGCCGGATCGGCAGGCTCGCCGAGGAGTTCGGCCTGACGCCGCTGGACGTCGATCTGCTGCTGGTCGCGATGGCGCCGGACATCGACGCCCGGTTCGAGCGGCTCTACGGCTACCTCAACGACGACCTCACCCGACGAAGGCCGACCATCGGCCTGGCACTCGAACTCTGCGGGCTGCCCGCCGCGAGCTCCGGCCGCTTCCGGTTCTCCTCGTCCGCCCCGTTGGTCGCGGGCGGACTGCTGACGGTTCTGGAAGCCGACCGTCCGCTGCTCTCCCGGGTGCTGCGGGTACCGGACCGCGTCACCGCCCACCTGCTCGGCGACGACGAACCCGACGGGAGGCTGCGCGGACTGGTCCGGGTAGCCGGCCTCCAGGACGATCCGGGCCCGGAGCCCGAGGCACTGCGGGTCGCGGCGGCGCTGGGCACGGGCAGCGGCCTGGTCCATCTGCTGGACCGGGGAGGCGACCCCGGCGGACTCGCGGTGCGGGCGCTGCTCGCCGCGGGACGGCGTCCACTGCTGGTCGACGTCGCGGCGCTCGTCGGCGTCCCGCAACCGGCGGAGCTCGTCCGGACCCTGGCGGCCGAGGCCCGGCTGAGCGGAGGCGGTGTCGTCCTCGGGCCGATCGAAGGGCTCGCACCCGAACGCCCAGAGGGAGCCGGACTGCTCGGCAGCCTCTGCGCGGCGATCAGCGGCACGCCGCTGATCGCGTACGGGAAGAAGGACTGGGACCCCCACTGGAGCAGGGAGAGCCCCGTTCCGGTCCCTGTCCTGCCCCCTGGTCCCGCAGGCGCGGCGCGGCGGTGGAGCCGGGCACTCGCCGCAGCCGGGACCGAGGTCGGACTGCCTCCCGAGAACGTACGGGCGGCAGAGGAGCTCGCGACGGCCGTCACGTCCTACCGGCTCGACTCCGAGCAACTGCGCAGGGCCGCCACCGTCGCCTCCCGGCTGGCTGCCGCGCAGGAGCGTCCGGTGGACGCGCAGGACCTGCGCAGGGCGGTCCGGGCCCAGAACGGCGCAGGGCTCGAACGGCTCGCCCGCCGCATCGAGCCGGCCGTGGGCTGGGACGATCTCGTCCTGCCCGCCGCGACCCGTCGGCAGCTGTCCGAACTCGCCCTGCGCGCACGCCACCGCGAGCAGGTGCTGGGCCAATGGCGGATGCGGCCCGGCGGAGGCCGGGGACGAGGGGTCATCGCGTTGTTCGCCGGCGAGTCGGGCACCGGCAAGACGATGTCCGCCGAAGTGGTGGCCTCGGAGCTCGGCGTGGACCTCTACGTCGTGGACCTGTCCATCGTGGTGGACAAGTACATCGGCGAGACCGAGAAGAACCTCGAGAGAATCTTCGTCGAGGCGGCGGACGTCAACGGCATCCTGCTGTTCGACGAGGCGGACGCCATTTTCGGCAAGCGCTCGCAGGTCAAGGACGCTCAGGACCGCCATGCCAACGTGGAGTCGGCCTATCTGCTGCAGCGGATGGAATCCTTCGACGGGATCGCGGTGCTCACCACCAACCTACGGGCCAATCTCGACGAGGCCTTCACCCGCCGCCTCGACGTGATCGCGGAGTTCCCCATGCCGGACGCCCAGCAGCGACTGGCCCTGTGGGACCGCTGCCTCGGGACGACGATCCCGCGTGACGCGGACCTCGACCTGGAATTCTGCGCGCGGCGCTTCGAGCTGGCAGGAGGATCGATCCGCGCCTGCGCGGTGACCGCCGCCTATCGGACGGCGGAGTCGGGGGGACCGCTCGGCATGGAGCAGATCGTCTCGGCGGTGCTCCAGGAGTACCGCAAACTCGGTCGACTGGTCATGGAGAGCGAGTTCGGCCCTTGGCTGGACCGCACACAGGGGCGCGGCGCGGGGTAGGTCCCTCTCTTCACCCTCCCCGGAAGAAGCCGGGCCTCTTCGGCGAGTACGCGCGAGGAGGCCCCTCGTCCGCCGGTGGTGGCGCCCCATGCGTGGCTGACCAGCAAAGAGGGCTCTGCTCGGGGTGGATGCCCGGCACTCGGATGCGCTTCGGGCGGCGGAAGGCATGGCCGAGGCCGGGTGGCCCAGCCCACAGGGCCACCCCGGGAGGACTCAGCTCTGCCGCGCGAGCCAGTCGGTGAAACGGGTCTCGGTGATGCGCGCGTCGGGGCCGGGAAGGAGAGTGGTCTCCCGAAGCTCGGCTCCGAAGTACCGGGCCTGCGGATCGGTCACGACGGTGCGCGGGTCGTTCTCGGCCGCGAGGCCCGTGCGGATGAGTTCGTCCAAATGGAAGGTGTCAGGACCGGCCACCTCCACGATGCCGTTGACGGGGGCGCCGACAGCCGTACGGCCCACGGCGGCGGCCACGTCGTCGGAGTACATGGGCTGAATCTTCACGGGAGCCAGCCGCACGGTGTCACCGTCGGTCGCCGAGGCTGCGATGCCCTTCACGAACTCGAAGAACTGCGTGGCGTGGACGATGGAGTACGGAATCCCGGAGGCCTTGATCAGCTCCTCCTGCGCCTGCTTGGCACGAAAGTAGCCGCTCTCCTGGAGCCGCTCGGTGCCGACCACGGAAAGCGCGACATGGTGGGTCACACCGGCGTTCGCCTCGGCCCTGAGAAGGTTGGTGGTCGAGGTGCGGAAGAACGTCATGACGGCATCGTCCTCGAACGAAGGGGAGTTCGACACGTCGACCACGACCGAGGCGCCCTTCAGGACCTCGGCAAGGCCCTCGCCCGTCAGTGTGTTGACGCCGGTGCTGGGCGCCGCAGGCACCGCCTCGTGGCCGTGCTCGTTGAGCTTGGCGACCAGCTTCGAGCCGATGAGTCCGGTACCACCGATCACTGCGATCTTCATGATGGAAAATCCTCTCTCGGAGATTCTTCTGCTTCTTCCGATGCCAGATGGTCCGTCTGGTCGGCCGCTGGCTCGTATCGGGTGAGACAGGGTGGTCACTGCATGTGTGACAGGCGTCCGGGTGAAGATCGAGAGATTTCACCACGAGACGGTCGGGTTTCCGCACGAGGCATGATGGCCCACCAGGCGACGGGGGGCGGATCAGCCACTGGAAAGCGACATGAAAGACGCCTGTCGGCGGAAAGCGCGGACCGGGTGAGTACTCGATCCGGCTCCGAATCGTTCATCGGCACGGATCGCGCCGATGAAGGCGAGCCGGAATCCGTGGCGAGACCTTCGGGATGGCGAAACGACGGGCCGCGAAGAGTTTTGCGGTGAGGCCGTCCAGACGGCATTTCTCGAGGCCTGTGATTCGAGAACGCCGAAAAGCGGCAGCCCCACGCCGACATGGGCGACCTCGGCGGCGACATCGTGCGGGACCGCGCGGTTGCGACAGGGCGGCGACGGGCCGAAGCTGTCACAGAATTCCGGGGTTCTCGGTCGAAACTGTCGTACCGTCATGGAATCGCTACCTGACCTTTTACGGGCGGTGCGCCCATCCCATGACACGGTGGACCTACGGAAGGTGCGACACAGTGACCCATAAGGACTCGGCGCACGCGCACGGAGCCGATCAGTACGACGGATCGGAAAGCTGGATGACGGCGGTGAAGGTGCTGCAGGACGCCTCGCCGATCGCCATCCCCGAGGGCGCTTCGGCGATGACCGTGTACGTGGAGTGGGAGCCCGGCGACCCGGGCACTCCACCGCACCGCCACTCGGGACCGGCTTTCGGATACGTCATCGAGGGCGCCGTCCGTTTCGAACTCGAAGGCGAGCCCGAGCGTGTGATCGAGACAGGCGGCACATTCTGGGAGCCGGGTGGTGACGTCATCCACTACCAGGACGGAAACGCGCTGACGGACGCACGGACCCGGTTCGTGGTGACCATGATGTGTGCGCCGGGAAGGCCCATGCTCGAACTGGTCGACGGGGAGGAACTGCAGAAGCGGGCCCACCTGCGTGCTCCCCGGCCGACCGACCGACCTGCCGCCCCGTTCGAGTGATCACGCCGCTCGCGAGATCGCGCGCCGGAGCGTGTCACGCAGCGGAGCGATGCCGTCCGCCCGGCTCCAGGGCGCCACCCACACGCAGGGGAAGGGGAGCTCCCTCCGTAGTCGACCGGCGCCGGCGCTGCCGACCTGATGGACGGCTGGCCGCAGCACGGCACTGCCGTCGCCAAACCTTTCCGGCCACAGCACTGGATCGTCGACGATCCCGTCCCCGCCGAGCCAGGCCCGCGTCCCCACCGCCACCTTCCCCGGATGGGCACTGAGGACGACCGCTCGGTCCAGCGGGCACACCGGAAGAACCGCCCGCTCATCCTGCGGAGGAAGGCTGGGCAGGACGGACAGACGCGCCGCGACGGCCCGGCCTGGAGGTCGGCGGCCTTCACGCGGGTGAAGTCGAGAAGTTGACCGGGAGGGCGCCTACGCGTTCGCTCCGTCCGGGGCGTGCTTGTACATCCACAGATAGACGCGGCGCTCGCTCGGCACGGAAATCGCGACAATGCAGATGGGGCTGTGCCCGATGCCCACGTGATGGTTGGCGATGGTGGAGGACACCGTCCAATCCCGCTCGACCTCGCGGATGTCGCCTGCGAGCACGCTGATCGGGTCACGGAGAAAGCGGGCGAACTCATCGCTCTCACTCTTCCATTCACGCCAGTACATGCTCCACGGCTCGGACCGGATCTCCTCCGAGACCTTGTCGATCATCGTCCACTGAGCCGTGCCACTTGCCTGCTCTGCCATCATCGGATCCTTTCGGCTTTGGGAGTTTCTTCCTCTCAGTAACGCGGTGATGTCGGCGACCCGCAAGACGACCTTCATGCGGGTGGCGTAAGAAGGAAACCGTGTCGACTCGGCTGCCAGTGTTCTTCCGTATGCCCGACTTGCGCCCCGCCCCATGCGGCCAAAATACGGGAGCGCACAGTCGAAAGATCGGGTCGAGGAGCGCCGGTGACCGATACGGAAGCACCATCAATGAGGACCGGGGGAGAGGCGACCGGAAAGGGAGCCGCTTATACGGAGGGTTTGGTCTGGTCCATCCAGTTCGTTCGTGCCAAGCAAGGGCAGACGCGTTCCTACCCGTCATGACTGGGGGTCAATTGGAAGCCCCTGATACCGGCTGCTGACCTACTTCGGCCTCTCCCTGGCAGACAAGCGTGTCGTGGTGGGGGGGGGGGGGGGGGGGCGGGGGGGGGGGGGGGGGGGGGTTGGCCGTTGCGGCCCCCCCCCCGCGCCGGCGCGGGGTGCGCTCCCCAGCCCAGGCGGCCGGGAAACG
>NZ_JBIAUE010000028.1:78449-86823 GCF_042892615.1 Streptomyces sp. NPDC001750
GCCCCCGCCCCCCCCCGCCGCCCCCCCCCCCCCCCCGCGACCGGCTGAACGCGGAGTTGGCACTGGACGGCCAGGCCCGGCGCAGGATCGGTGTGCGCTACCGTGCCGAGCGTGCCGGGATCCGGGCACTGCTGGAGCCCGGCACGGCGGCATCGCCTGCACAGTCCGCGCTGGCGGCACGGTCCCATGCCATCCTCCCCTCGGTCGAACGCCTGCGCGCCGAGGCCCGCGCGGGACGGCTCACCCGGCCCCTGCCCGTGCTGGCGAGCACGTTTCTGCACATGCACGCGAACCGGGTGCTGCGGTCCGGCGCCCGGCCCGCTCCTACGTGTCCGACGATGCGCGCTCGGCCGGCCAACGGCTCCCTCCTGTCCGGGGACGGGCAGGAGGGAGTGCGCGGAGGCCGCCGCGGGTCAGGTGGGCAGGCCGCCCGAGGCTCGGAGGAGCTCGCGGACGAGCTCCTCCGCCCGAGGCCATTCGCCGTAGCCGGAGGCAGGGTTGAGGTGTCCGACGGGGCCGAGGACCACGAGGCGGCTCCCCCATGCCCGCGCGAGACCGGCGACGCGATCGGCATCGGCCAGGGGGTCGTTCGTGCTGGCCGCGACGATGCTGGGGAAGGGCAGGGGTGTTCGCGGTGTTGGCGTCCAGCCGTTTTCGCGCAAGGCTTCCGGACTTGGGTACCCCTCCGGCAGCAGGGTGTCGAAGTCCGGCGGCGCAGCCAACAGCGCCCCCTTGATCGAACGCTGGTGTCGTTGCGCCCAGTGCACGGTGCTCATCACCCCGGCGCTGTGGGCGACCAGCACAACCGGGCCGGAGACGTTCGACAGCACCTCGTCCAAGGCCGCGACCTGAGCGTCGCAGCTCAGCCTGTCCGTCTCCAGCGGAGGAACCGTGCGGGTGTTTTCGATCTTGTCGCCGAGGATGGTCTGCCAGTGGCCCGGCACGTGATCACGTAGTCCGGGGACGATCACGACCGTCGGCGATGCGGTGAGGCTCATGACTGCAACGCCGGGGTCTTGAGGGCGAGGTCCGGGATCAGCCCCAGGCGGCGCAGATCTCTTTCGTAGAAGGACTTGCCGATGACGAAAGCCGCGCCGCCCGCGAGCGAGACGAGCGGGACCAACCGCAGGGCGCCGAGCAGACCGACATGGTCCGCGAGTACGCCTGTCACTGCGGGCCCCGGGGCAAGCCCGAGGAGGCTGTTGGCCAGGGTGAGCGTGGCCATGGCCGTCGCCGCGATGGCGGCAGGGGTCAGATTCGCCACCATGGCGGCCGCCGGGCCGGAGGTACCGGCGGCCACCAGGGTCCCGGCGGCGATCAGCACGAGCTGCAGCGGGCCGGCCGGCAGGTGGAATCCGGTCATCAGCAGCACGAGCGACCCGAGACTGCAGGCGATCGCGACGGTCCACTTCCGGCTCCCGGCCCGTCGGCTGAGGCGGTCCGCGACGACCCCGCACAGGATCATGCCGGTGCCGCTGATCAGCGCAAAGACACCGGCAACCAGGCCGGCCTCCGCGGAGGTCATGGAGTAGTAGCGGTTGAGGAAGCTGGGCATCCAGGCCAGCAGGGCCATCGCGATGAACAACTGCATTCCGCTGCCGATGTAGGCGCAGACGACGGAGACCGAGGAGAACAGCCGCGGGAGCAGGGTCCGGATGGAGGCGTGTCGACCGGGCATGCTGCCGTGCTTGCCGGAGGCCGACCCGAGCCTCTTCTCGGTGACCACGAGGCCGTAGAGCACGGTCAGGACCAGGCCGAAGATCCCCATGACTCCGAACGCCCAGCGCCAGCCGTATGCCTGGGCCAGGACACCGCCGGCCGACACGGCCAGCACAGAACCGAACGACCCTCCCGCCATGAACGCGCCGGCGAGCGTGGCCCGCAGACGGATGGGGAAGACGCTGAGGACCACGGCGATACCGACGCTGCCGTAGGCCGCCTCTCCGACGCCCACGATGAATCGGCCCAGGAACATCTGGCCGTAGCCGGCGGAGACGGCGCAGCCCAGGGTCGCCAGGCTCCACACCAGTGCGGCGATGACCAGGCTCTTGACCCTGCCCCAGCGGTCCGCCAGCAGCGACAGAGGAAAGGCGAGCACACCGACCATCAGGGCCACGACGCCGCTGAGCGACCCCAACTGGGCGTCGGAGAGCAGCCATTGCGCCTTCAGCAGGGGAAAGACCACGTTGAGGACCTGACGCGACATGTAGTCGGACAGCAGGAGCCCGAAACTCAGGGCGAACACCAGCCAGGCGTAGCTGCGGGGTACGGCTGGTTCGGCGGGACACGTGTCCGGCACCGTCGTGCCGGTCGTGTGCAGTCCCATGGGCGTTACCTTTCCGTCGCTGCTCAGGGATCAGAAGGGTCTGTCGCCGACGATTCCGGCACGCTCCATCTTGCGGACGGCGGGCCAGTAGTCCTGGACGGCGTAGTGCTGTGTGGAGCGGTTGTCCCAGATGGCGACGCTGTTCTTCTGCCAGCGCCAGCGCACCTGGTACTCGGGGACGGCCGCCTGGCTGATCAGGTAGGTCAGCAGGTTGCCGGCTCCGGGGGCGTAGTCCTGGCCGAAGCGGACGTTCTCGGGCGTGTGGTAGTTGACGAAGTGCGTGGTGAAGGCGTTGACGAAGAGGATCTTCTCGGCGGTCGCCGGGTGGGTACGGACCACCGGGTGTTCCGGGTCCGGGAACCGGGCCTTCAGCTGGTGGCGCCGCTCCGTTGGCATGCAGGCGCCGAAGGTCGCCTCGATGCTGTGCCGTGCGCGCAGGCCGGCGATCTGTGCCTTGATGTGCTCGGGCAGCCTGCGGAAGGCCTCGGCCATGTTGACCCAGATCGTGTCACCGCCCACCTCGGGCGTCTCCACGCAGCGCAGCACCGCTCCCATGGGAGGGCATTCACGCCAGGTCGCGTCGCAGTGGAGCGCGTTTTCGTAGTGCTCGGGTTTGCTGTTCAGATCCTTGTAGATGCGGACCAGCCCCGGGTGGTCCGGATCGCTGCCGAGCACCGGGTGGTTCTCCAACGGGCCGAGGCGGGAGGCGAAGGCGACGTGCTCGGCGCGGGTGATGTCCTGGTCGCGCAGGAACAGGACCTTGTACTGCAGGAGCAGATTCTCGATCTCGGCGAACAGGTCGTCGTCGCGGCCGGCGTCGCCGAGGTTCACGCCGACGAGCTCGGCGCCGATGGTGCAGGTCAGCGGCTCAACCCTGATCGAGGTGCGAAGGACACCCGGGCGCACCAGCGCGGGCGTGTGTTCCCTCGGGCGGACGGTCTGGGACATGTGCTCACTCCTGGGTTGACGTGCGGGGCACGACGTTCAGAGGACGAAGACGGAAGATCCCGTGGTCCGTCCGGCTTCCAGATCGCGGTGTGCCTGTACCGCGTCCTGGAGGGCGTAGCGCTGGTTGATCTCGATCGTGATGCGGCCGGACGAGACGTGTCCGAACAGTTCGCCCGCCAGGGCATCCCGTTCGGCGGGTTCGGCGATGTAGTCGGCCAGCGCGGGCCTGGTGACGAACAGCGAGCCATGGATGGCCAGTTGCATGGCGTCGAGCGGTGGGACACCGGAGGCGGTTCCGAAGCACACCAACAGGCCGCGGCGCCGCAGCGAGGCCATGGATTCGGCGACGGTATCCCTTCCGATGCTGTCGAAGACGACCGGAACGCCCTTGCCGTCGGTCAGCTCGCGCACCCGCTCGGCCACGTTCTGGCGCCGGTAGTAGATGATGTGATCGCAGCCATGGGCCCGGGCGATCCGGGCTTTCTCCTCGCTGGAGACCGTGCCGATCACGGTGAGGCCGAGCAGCTTCGCCCATTGGGAGAAGATCAGGCCGACGCCGCCGGCCGCTGCGTGAAGCAGCACAGTGTCGCCGGACTTCAGTGGGTGGATTCGGCGCAACAGGTAGGCCGCGGTGAGTCCTCGCATGGTCATCGCGGCGGCGGTCTCGCAGCTGATCTCCTCCGGCAGCTTCATCAGCGAGTCCGCGGGCATGACCCGCTCGGTGCTGTAAGCGCCCAGCGGGCTGCCGGTGTAGGTCACCCGGTCGCCCTCGGCGACGTGACGTACGCCGTCTCCCACGGCCTCGATCACACCGGAAGCCTCGACGCCGAGGCCTGCGGGCAGCGGGGCCGGGTACAGGCCGGTGCGGAAGTAGGTGTCGGCGAAGTTGAGTCCGACGGCGACGTGCCGGATCCGTACCTCGCCCGGGCCCGGGTCGCCGACGGTGGACTCCTCCCACCGCAGGACGTCAGGGCCGCCGGTTTCGTGGAAGCGAATGGCGTGTGCCATGAGAGTTGCTCCGTTTGCTCGTGTGTGACATGGGCGGTTGCGGGCCTCCTGAGGCCGGCTGAGGCGGATGCCTTGTCGCCCCGCGACCGCCGCTCGTGGACCGGGTCAGCGCTTGACGTCGCGCAGCATGGGGCCGCGCCGACCGGGGCGGCGGTTGGGCACCATGCCGAGGTGGGCCAGGGTCTCGTCGGCGTCCGAGTACCACTCGCCGATCTTGTAGATCTTCTTCGCCTCCGGTCCGGTGGCGATCTCCCGGCCGAGCACGTCGGCGATCCGGACCATCTGTTCGACCTGCTCCACGGAGGACATCCGCTCGCCCTTGTGGCGCCACAGGTTGTCCTCGTTGCCTACGCGCACGTGCGTGCCCAGTGCGATACCGATGGCGTTCATCGGTGCCACCGCGCGCATGGATGCCTCGATGGTGAGCACGGCGCCGTCCGGGACGCGGCGGATGAACTCGATCAGGTCGGCCGGGTGCCGGCCGGCGAACCCGCCGCCGATGGCGACGTAGTTGAGCACCAGCGGCCCGTTGTAGATGCCCTTGCGGATCAGCCGTTCCACGGTCTCCAACTGCGCCATGTCGGCGAGCTGGAAGTGCGGCTGGATGTTATTGGCACGCAGGCGCTCGAGGTGCTCGAGGTAGAACTCCGGTCCGGCCTCGACCACCATGTCCCGGTAGGCCTTGTAATACGTCGGCTTGGCGATCGAGGTGCCCTCGATGTCCTCGTCGTCGAAGAGCTCGACGATGTTCATCTGGTTGGTGTTGATCGCGATCGTCACCTGGTCCGGACGGGGGGTGATCTCGGCCAGCATGTGGCGGGTGTCGTAGCTGAGCCACTTGGCGTCGGCACCCTCGTCCTCGGGGGCGAACGAGATCGACCCGCCGATCTGCAGGACCATGTCGGGCACGGCCTCGCGCAGCCGGGCCATCAGCTCGTTGAACATGGACATGCGCTTGGATCCGTGACCGTTCGGCTCGCGCACGTGGATGTGCAGAACCGTGTGCGGTGCGACGTGGGTGGCGATGGTCGCCTCGGTCGGGCCGTACGCGTTGGCGACCTGGTGCCGGTCGATCCAGTAGCCGAAGCGGGCCGGGGCCAGCGCCTCGCCGCCGACTACGAGCAGCCGCAGCTCGGGCAGCGTCACCTCCGGTAAGGCCGCGAGCATGGTCGGGGTCATCGTGGCGACCGAGACTTGTTCCGCAGCGAGCCACCGGACCAGTCCGATCCCGGGGACCCGCTGACGGCCGTGGGGAACGCACAGGGTTCCGCCGATGGTCAGGGCCAGCAGAGTCTCCCAGAGCACGACGTCGACCGAGGCCGCGGCCAGCTGCGCGATCCGGTCCTCCGCCGTGATCTGGTACAGATCGGCGAAGGCGGTGATCCGGTGGGCCAATCCGCTGTGCGGGAGCACCACGGGTTTCGGTGCGCCCGTCGACCCGGAGGTGTGCAGGATGCATGCGGTCCGGCCGCCAGCGGCCGCGGCGTACTTCGCGTGGGGTCCGGGCAGGTGAACCGCTCCCGCTGCGGGGAAGGTGATGGCCGGCTTGTCGTGAGGCCACCAGCTCGGGGTCGCCCCGCCGCTGTGGACCAGGAGGTCCGCGCTGTCGGCCAGCAGGCGCAGCCGAGCCGGCGGGTGGTCGAGGTTGACCGGCACTGCCACCGCCGCGGCCCGCCAGATGCCCAGCAGGCATCCCACCCAGTCGGCGCCCGGCGCCAAGCCGATCGCGACCCGCAGTTCTCCGCCGCCACGCGCGGCGGCCGAGACGATGGCGGCCACACGACCCGCCCGTTCCCACAGCTCCCCGTAGGTCACCCTCTCGTCCCCCGAGCGCACAGCGCAGACGTGGGCCCGGGCCTGAACCTGCCCGGCGATCGCGGGCAGCACGGAGCCTGCCGTAGGGCCGAGCGGCGCTTCGGCGCGCGCCTGGTCGCCTTCCGCGGCCGATGATGTGGACATCAGCTCACCTCCTTCCTGGTCTGCTTGCCGGGCCGCGTTCAGGCCGCGTTCCCCTGGGCCGCGGCGAGGAACTGCTGGTTGAGCACCGGGTCCGTGGCGAACCGGCCTCCGGTGTGCAGCGTGGTGGTGCGGGCGGCCTCCATCCGCACGCCGCGCATGCTCATGCACAGGTGCACCCCGCGTACGGCGACGGCGACGTCCTTACGTCCGATCACGCCGGTGAGGTACTCGGCGAATTGCTCGGTGAGGCGCTCCTGGACCTGGAGACGCCCCGCGAAGTGCGCCGCGATGCGCCCGAACTTCGACAGGCCCACCACCTCGCCCTCGGGTACGTATCCGGCGGTGACCTGGAGGTTCATGGGCAGCATGTGGTGCTCACAGAGCGACCACACACTCATGCCGCCCACGATGACCAGCTGATCGCTCAGCTGGGACTCGGCGAAGCAGGTGGTCATTGCGGTGTCGTCCGAGGATAGGAAGGCGCTCCACCAGGCCGCGACGCGGTCCGGGGTGCCGATCAGGCCTTCGCGGGCGGGGTCTTCACCCAGCTCGAGCAAGAGCTGGGCGATCAGGCCTGCGACCCGGTCGGTGTCGATGGCCGCGGTGGACCGGACGGTCACGGGGATGGCGCTCAGGTCCGGCTCGGAGTTGGCGACGGGGCTCGTCATGGGCTTCTCTCGCTTCCAGGGGCTGGGGATCGGAGGGTGCAGGGCGGGAGGTCAGCGGCCTCGCGCGTCCGCGAAGGCGAGCACGTGCAGCCGGGTGGTGAAGTGCCAGCGGCGGGCAGCGACCGCGTCCGCGAGGACCCGGGTCGTCGCCGTGATCGCGTCCGCGGCGGTGCCCTCGGGCATCACCCACACCGGTGCCAGCCGGTGGGCGTCGGCCAGCTCGGCGATGCGGTCGAGGTCCGCCACCGAGGAGGCGACGAACTTGAACGCCGCCCGCCCGGACGCCACGAACGCCTCCAGCGCGGCGGGCACCACGCTCTTGGCCTCGTCCATGCCGAAGCTGGCGATCTTGGTCGAGACATTGAAATGGACACCGGCGACCACCAGCTCAGGCAGCGGCGCGAGGGTGCCGTTCGTCTCGAACTCCACCCGCTTCCCGGCAGCCAGTAGCTGTTGGACGAGGGGAACCAGGCGAGTCTGCTGGACCAGCGGTTCCCCGCCGGTGATCACGATCAGCTCCACCGGCGAGGACGTGGCCCAGGCCACCAGGTCGGCCACCGTCCGCTGCGTCGACTCCTTGCGCGGGTCGAACTGGTCCCAGTCCCAGGTGTACTTCGTGTCGCACTTCGTGCAGCTCAGGTTGCACCGGGACAGGCGGATGAACAGGGCGGGGTGCCCGCAACTCGGGCCCTCGCCCTGGAAGGTCGGCACCTCGACGCCGAAACACTCCGCGACGATCAACCGGAACGCGGCGTCACTTGCCGCCAGGTCGATGTTGACCGGCTCAGAGGTGGTCACTGCGCCTCCACATCGAAGCGGGCCCAGCTGCTCGTCGTCTCGCGGACGAGGACGGCGATCAGGCGGCCGTGGATCTTCGGCTGGAGGTTCTGGATGAACCAGCCGGCCAGGAACTGGGCCAGGCGCTCCGAGGTCGGCTCGAAGGAGAGGATCTCGTGCAGGTTGCGGTGGTCCAGCTCGGTGTCCAGGAACTCCTTGAACGGGGCGAGTGCGCCGAAGTCCGTAACGAAGCCGGGCTCCTCCAGGGCGGGAGCGGTCAGGATGACCTCGACCTCGTAGCTGTGCCCGTGCTGGCGGGCACACTTGTGCTCGGACGGGAGTCCGGCAAGCCGGTGGCCGGCCTCGAAGCCGAACCTCTTGCCGATGGTAAAGGCCCCGGGCAGCAGCGGAACGGAACTGAGATCCATGATCTTCCTTCGTGAGTTGAGAACGAGGCGGCTCTGACCGCCGGGGGATTCACTTAGGAGTCGGCCATCGGGCCCGAGCACCGGTGGACCGTTCGCTCGCACGTTGTGCCGCGGCGAGACCGGTCACCGTCACCCGACGAGTACACCCAACACAGGCGCCAAGAACTAGTACTGCAACGGTGCTTGCCGTGACTGATGGCCAGGTCATGGGCTGTGTCCGCGCCGTTTGTAGTGACTGATGCGGGCCTGGTGTTGTCGTC